>JANMFT010000273.1:0-12154 GCA_031374255.1 Limoniibacter sp.
CGCACCAGACTGGCGCGCGCGCTGGAAATGCGCGGCTTTTTGGTCACACAATCTGAAACTATTGCAGAGGCACTAGGCTCTGTTGGCACAGAAGCGCCGGCCTATGCCGTTGTCGATATGCGTCTTGGCGATGGCAATGGCTTGGATGTGATCGAGGCAATCCGCGCCAAGCGCGATAACACCCGCACGATTGTTTTGACCGGCTATGGCAATATCGCAACCGCTGTTACCGCCGTGAAACTCGGCGCGATTGATTATTTGTCAAAGCCTGCCGATGCCGATGAGATCGTCGCCGCTCTGCTGCGTGCACCGGGCGCAAAGGCGCCTGCCCCGCCAGAAAACCCGATGTCGGCTGACCGTGTGCGCTGGGAGCATATCCAACGCGTTTATGAAAGCTGTGAGCGCAACGTGTCTGAAACCGCAAGGCGGCTTAATATGCACCGCCGCACATTACAGCGCATTTTGGCCAAACGCGCGCCGCGCTAAGCATAGGATTTACCATTTTGCCGCAGTGCCTATCAAATTCAATTGATCGCTTGAAATTGCCGTTAATTGGCGCAACTCTGCATTAAGTATTGAATGAGACATTGCTCATCAAACCGGGATCGCCAGAGTTGGCGCAAATGGAGCGGAATTTATGGCTGATCAACAAAAGCGTCGTTCTGGTTCAGGCCTAATTCAGCGCGCATTGCGCGGCTTGCAGCAAGCCGTGCAAACCGCAGGGTCAGCGCTTTTCGGGCAGCCGCAGCCAGCCTATGTTCCGGTGAAGGTGAAACAATCTCAGCGCCGTACGCGTCGCTAAGAATAAACCCTGCATCGACCGGAAAACACTTTTGCGCGACACCGGCATGCGTTGCAAAATAAAACTGGTCGCAAAAATCCTGGTATTCGCGCCATTTCGTGTCAGCGCGCAAATCTTCCAGTGACGATTTAATCTCAATAATCCAAATGTCGCCTTTAGCTGACAGCGCCGCGAGGTCCGCCCGCCTGCCGGTTTTAAGCGTCATTTCTGGGATGATCGCAAAGCCCTGATCCATCAGCATCAGCATGACGCCGCGCCGCACCATCAAAGCGTTGATGGATTGGCGGCCATCGGCAAAGGGCAAAGTGGCGTGGGGCTTGAGGATGGGCATATGCACACAGAATGTGATTCACGCGTGAACAGCAAGCAGGAATTAATTTCGTGCCGTCGCCATCGCTGAACTTAGCGCTTTGGCAAAGCTTTCTTTATCGTCGGGGTTCAAGAAATCGCCAACGGTGACAGTCTGTTTTCCCCTCGCAATCAAGCTAAGTTTAGTCACGCCAAACTCTTCATGGCGATCAACGGTGAGCCTTGTGCCAAACGGGTTGAACCGGTGGAGTTCGCGCCGCAGACCTTTCGGGCAAAAGCGTTTCACTTCCAAAATTGTGCGGCTGACAGACACGGTCTCTTTGCGGCGTGCATCGCGCACGTTGAGCCAGATCAACCAGCCGAAAAGCACAATATCAAGGCCAAAAAATCCGAGCACGGGCCACGCGCCCATCGCCAAAAATGATAGTGACATCACGCCCCAAATACCCGCAATGATGGCGACCAGCCACAGCGAACCGCGTGCGGATAGTGACCTGTACGGCGTTAGTGTTGCCTCAAAAATCGGCATGTCTGTGGGTGCGATCATCGACATTCGGCTTGCCTCTATTCGGGCTTATACAAATTCAATATAGACAAACCATGAGCAGCGAAAAGCCCGCAAAACCCAAAAAGCCTGCGGCCAAACGCCGTGCGAAATCCTTATATGCACCGGACGAAATCTGCGAAATCTTCCGGCGATTTGCCATTCAGCGACCTGAACCCAAGGGCGAGCTTGAGCACGTCAACGCATTTACGCTTGTTGTGGCCGTGGCGCTGTCGGCACAGGCAACCGATGTCAGCGTCAACAAGGCGACCCGCGCTTTGTTTGCTGTCGCCGATACGCCTGCCAAAATGGTCGCGCTTGGCGAAGAAGGTGTCGCCTCCTACATCAAAACTATCGGCCTTTGGCGCGGCAAAGCCAAAAACGTGATGGCACTAAGCCAAAAGCTGATCGATGATTTTGGTGGTGAAGTGCCGCGCGACGAGGCTTCACTTATCACGCTGCCGGGCGTGGGGCGCAAAACCGCCAATGTTGTAATGTCGATGGCATTTGGCATACCGACGCTGGCGGTCGACACCCATGTGTTCCGCATCGGCAACCGGCTCCAAATCGCGCCCGGCAAAACACCCGACCAAGTCGAAAAGGCGTTTCTAAAAATCATCCCCGCTGATTATTTATTTCATGCTCATCATTGGCTAATTTTGCATGGCCGTTATTGCTGCAAGGCGCGTAAACCCGATTGTGAAGCCTGCATCATCGCGGATTTGTGCAAATCAAAAGAGAAAACAACGAATGTTTCTGCGCCGTTGATTGAGTTGGCCTAAGTCTCTAAAGGCAATTCCAATTCTTTGTTTGGAAACACCCATGCCCCGTTTTGATGTGCTCACCATCGGCAATGCCATCGTTGATATTATTGCGCCGTCGACCGATGATTTTCTGGCGCGCAACGGCATCATCAAAGCGGCGATGAATTTGATTGACGCGGATCGCGCTGAAAAACTTTATGCCGCCATGAGTGAACGTATCGAAACCTCGGGCGGCAGCGCAGGCAACACGGCAGCAGGGGTCGCCGGGTTTGGCGGAAAAGCCGCCTATATCGGCAAGGTGGCCAATGATGGGCTCGGCGCGATTTACGACAGTGATATCAAGGCCCAAGGCGTCCACTTTGGCACCCGGCCTTTGGTCGGCGGCGCACCCACAGCCCGTTCGATGATTTTTGTGTCCCCAGATGGCGAGCGCTCGATGAACACTTATTTAGGTGCTTGCGTTGAACTTGCACCAGCCGACATCGATGCCAAAGTGGTTGCCAATTCAGAAGTGACTTACTTTGAGGGCTATTTATGGGATCCACCACTGGCCAAAGATGCCATTCGTTTGGCAGCCGGGATTGCCCATAAAAACGACCGCAAAACCGCAATCACTTTATCAGACTCGTTTTGCGTCAACCGTTACCGCGATGAGTTTTTAGGGCTGATCACCTCCAAAACCGTCGACATTGTTTTTGCCAATGAGGACGAACTTTGCGCGCTTTATGAAAGCGATTTTGCAAACGCTGTCAAAGCCATCGGTTTGGATTGCGCTTTGGCTGTCGTTACGCGCGGCGAACACGGTGCAATCGTCATTGAGGGCGGCGTGGTGACTTCTGTCCCTGCCCGCAAAATTGAAAAACTGGTTGATGCAACGGGCGCTGGGGATGCATTCGCAGCCGGGTTTCTGTTCGGCTGGACCAAGGGCCTCGGCGGAACACGCTCTGCTGAATTGGGTGTTATGGCGGCAACGCATGTGATTCAAAAAATTGGGCCAAGGGCCGATATTGATTTGGCCAAAGCCGCCAAAACTGAGGGTTTGATCTAGGGTCCGGACTCGTCAATTTCATTGAAATGGCAGGACAAATGGCAAAGAAATGCCAGAAAGTGTTTGATAGGCGGGCTTAAGCCCGAATGAAAATGCTGACGCAGCAGTTCGCAGCCATTTGCCTGTCCCGAAGGGATCGGATGGTTTAAACTGCCAATAATCGTGCAATCGGCACAGTTTGCTGTTTCAATTTTTCGCGCAGCTCCTCCAGTTTCATGTCATCGGCTTTGACAAATTCCGTGAACATTTGATTCAGATTATTAAACATCACCGCACCAATGGCGGTACAATCAATATCCGTGCGCACGTGGCCGCGCACCTGCATTGTTCTAATCAAATCTCCAACTTGGAAGCGCAACTGGGTATCAAGCTCGGTATAGCGGCGGCTGAAGGGCGACCCCGGCTGCTGGATGGACTGCGCCATTGCGGTGCGCCACATTTCTTTTGTCACGTAGAATAGTGAATGATCTGTATAGCAATTGATCAGTTTTTGCAGCGCCACTAAAATGTCAATTGGCGGCTCTGAGACTATAATCTGGCCTGATTGCAGGACCTCTTCCACCTCCATGGCGACTGTGGCGAGCAGAATATCACCCTTGTTTTCAAAATAATTGTAAAATGTGCCCGCCGAAATTCCGGCAATATCCGCGATATCCTCTATTCGGGCAGCATCATATCCGGAACTTTGAAACAACCTTGTTGCAGCTTCCAAAATGCGCTTTCGCCGTTCAGCTTTCTGGTTTGCCCTCAGACCACTCATCACAACACTTTCAAAAGTCGAATTTTCAGATTGACACTAAAAATGAATCAATTCAATATTTTCCAAAGTCCATAAATCACAATTTAAACAGGGGTCTGCAATGAAGCTGACGATGACAAAAAGCACAATGAAATTGGTTATGACGTCCGTTCTGGCGCTAAGTGCGTCATTTCCAGCCATGGCCAAGGAACTCAACGCACTGATTTGGTGTGATCATTCTGATCCTGCTTTGCTGCAGCCGTTTGAGGAGAAATTTGGCGTCAAGGTCAATGTCAAGGAATATGAAGGCACCGCCGCCGGACTGGCAATTCTAGCGCAATCGCAGCCGGGCGATTGGGACGTCATGGTGATTGACGGTGTCGACGTTGGCCGTGCCGTTGATTTGAACCTGCTTGCACCTTTGCCTGCAGATCAATTACCGACGGCTGACTTTTTTCCGGATTTGGTGATGGCGGCCAACAACACCCGCGACGGCGTAACGTATGCTGTCACCGAAAAATTTGGCTACAACACGATTGCGTTCAACAAAGCCAAGGTCGATCCGGCGGATATGGACGACATGTCGACATTGCTTTCCAGCAAATATAATGGCCGCATTGCCATTTATGATTATTATTTGCCGGTTTTGGGTCTTGTGGGTTTGTCACAAGGCGTTGCCACAGCTGATTTGAAAGCAGATAAACTGGCGTCGCTCAAAGACCCGCTGATGAAACTGAAGGCGGCTTCAAAACAAGTCAGTGATGTTGTCAGCAGCCAAACTGCATTGGCAACAGGTGAGGTGGATATTATTGTTGGTGGCGGCGAATGGCTGACGGCGGTTTTGGCATCTGAAAATGCCGACCTTGATTGGACAATTCCAAAACAAGGCGCGCTGCGTTGGGCGCAATCTATTGCCGTGCTAAAAGACAGCAAAGAGCCGCAATTGGCTTTGGATTTTGTCAAGTATATTGCCAGCCCTGAAGGCCAGTCGCGCCTTGCAACGGCCTCTTGCTACTGGGGAATGCCTGCCAATGCCAAAACCGGAGATTTGTTAACGCCGGCCCAAAAAACCACTTTGCGCTGGGACCAGCAGGCAGATTTTATTGCCCGCTCGCAGCTTTACCCTGTGCCGGACGCTGCATTAGATACAGCGATGCAGGATTTGTGGACGGAAATGCTGCAGAAGTAAGTGAGCCCTTAAAGCTGCAACAGAGTATCTGGTCATGAGTTTTGAAAAAGCGGGCCGGCGCCACGCCATAAAATTGGTGGCCCCGGCCTTGCTTTGGACGCTTACCTTTTTCGTGCTGCCGTTCGCCGCTATGATTTGGATGAGCCTGTCGAGCCTGCAAGGCCGCGAAATTATTTCAGGGCCCGATACCGGCAATTATGTGCGCATTTTCAGCGACCCGTCTTTGTTTAAAGGCCTGATCGTATCACTCGAAATTACGGTGATTGTCACTGTGATTTCAGTGGTGCTGGCCTATCCGCTGGCTTGGATTATTGCGATGCGTGTGCCTGCCAAATGGCAAAGGCTGGCTTTGTTGCTGGCGGTGTTACCCTTTTGGACATCTTATGTTGTGCGCTCTTATGCTTGGCTTTTGGTGCTTGGCCAAAACGGCATTATCAACGTTGCGCTTCTTCAATCCGGATTTATCGCTGAACCTTTACAGCTTGTCGCCACGCGCAGCGCGACGATTATTGGCTTTGTGCATTTCTTCGTTATGCTGTTGACGTTGACCATTTATGCCAATCTTATTCAGCTTTCGCCCAATTATGCACGCGCCGCTGCCGACCTTGGCGCAGGGGCATTTGCCACATTCCGCCATGTGGTCTTGCCGTTAACACTGCCCGGAATTGTCACCGGCGCGTTTTTAACATTTGTGTTGTGTATTGGCGATTACATCACGCCGCAGATTTTGGGCGGCAATAACGAACTCAGCCTGCCGCAACTGATCATGTTACAACTGGGCAGGCGCGGCGATTTTCCAATGGCTTCGGCGCTTTCGGTCGTGCTGATGCTGATCGTCACAATAGCTTACGCGGCCTGTGCACGCTGGCTGAAAATGGACCGTGTCTGATGCGGTTCTTATCTTGGGCCTATCTCGCGCTGGCGTTCGTCTTTATCTATTTGCCGGTGGCAGTTTTGTTGCTGTTTTCATTTCAAGAAAGCCGCCTGCCGGTGCCGCCGTTTAACGGCCCGAGCCTGAAATGGTATGCCAAAGTTTTGGGTGATGCAGATCTCATGTCTGCTATCGGTCACTCATTTGCTGTGGCTTTGGTATCGTCCATCATATCATTGTTGCTTGGTTTTCTGGCAGCTCAAGGGCTGGCACGCTACAGGTTACCCGGTTCAGTACTCATGCGCGGTCTCTTAATTGCGCCCATGACTGTCAGCTATTTAATCATTGCATTGGGTTTACTCACGATGCTCAGCAGCCTCGGCATCAAGCCTTCGCTTTGGGCAACGGGCATTGGCCATGTGGTGATCAATCTGCCCTTATGTTTTGCTATTTTGTTTGCTGCCATGGGCGACCATCAGAAAAATGCTGAAAGGGCCGCACGTGATCTTGGGGCATCTGAATTTAACGTATTGCGGTTGGTGACTGCGCCTATGTTATTTGCGCCTCTTTGTGCCGCATTTTTCCTCTCAGTCACATTCAGCTGGGATGAGTTTATCATTGCGTTTTTGCTGACCCGCTTTGACGTGACTTTACCCGTGGAAATCTGGTCAATGCTGCGTTCGGGTCTGTCCCCTGCAACCAATGCGATCGGCAGCTTGGTGTTTCTGGTTTCGGTCGCGGTGTTACTGATGCTGGAACTTACAGTCTTTAGAAAGAAGCCGGCATGACTGCCAACGTCTCCATTCGCGGCATCCGGCAAAAATTTGGTGGCTATACAGCTTTGCACCAGATTGATTTGGATATTGCCTCTGGCGAATTCATTGTGCTGCTGGGTCCATCCGGCTGCGGTAAAACCACGTTACTGTCGATTCTTGGCGGGTTCATTGAGCCTACGGCAGGTCAGGTTTTTATCAACGGCCGTGATGTGACATCCGTGCAGCCTAAAGACCGGCCAACAACCACGATGTTTCAAGACTATGCCTTGTTTCCGCATATGAGCCTGATCAACAATGTCGGATTTGGCCTTAGGATGCGCGGGCAAAACAAGGCCAAACGCAATGCACGTGCCACTGAAATGCTGGCAATGGTTGGCCTCGCCGATCAGGCTGAACGCCGCCCGCATGAACTATCCGGGGGGCAGCGTCAGCGGGTGGCTCTGGCGCGGGCACTTGCCGTTGAGCCTGATGTGTTATTGCTGGATGAACCATTGGGCGCATTGGACATGAAATTGCGCCGCCAGATGCAGGATGAACTGAAAGCCATACAACGCCGTGTCGGCACGACGTTTATTCACGTTACGCACGACCAGGAAGAGGCGATGGCAATTGCCGACCGTATTGTGGTGATGAATGCCGGCCGTATTGAAGATGTCGGCCCGCCGCAGCAAATCTATCTTCGCCCGCGCACATTGTTTTCAGCGGGATTCATGGGTGAGATTAACCGCGTCCCAGCGCAGAAACACGGCGATGAGATTTCGACGCCGCTTGGTATTTTGCCGTTAAAAGCAAATGCAGGCGCGCAAATACTTTGCGTGCGTCCGGAAGCGATTGGCACACGTGGCGACATTGCGCTGGGTGAAGCCAAACTCATAGCAGCCGCATTTTTTGGCACTCATCACCGCTGCCATTTTGAGCCGCTTGCCGCACCAGGTCTGCAACTCATTGCGCATCTGCCGCAAGGTGCCGAACCTGAAATTGGAAGCATAATGAAGCTTTATGCCAGTGCTGCCGTGATTCTGCCTGTTGAAGCCACACAATGATTCGCGCCCGCCCGGAGGATTGGTATCGTATCCGCAAACTTGATGATGATGTGACCTGGATCGACGAGCCGCATATCACCGAGTTTTACCGTTGTAATGTCTGGCATGTGCGCGGGCGTGACTGCGATATGCTGGTTGATAGCGGCATGGGCGTCGTATCGTTGCGGGAATGGGTTCCATTGGTGACAGAACGCAAATTGAACGCGGTTGCCAGCCATACCCATTTTGACCATATTGGCTGCCATCACGAGTTTGAGTGCCGCCTTTGCCACGAGGCGGAAGCAGAATTGCTGGCTTTTCCGACGCGGATCAACACTTTGGCTGAACCCTACGCGACGGATGGTATATTCACGCGAATGCCGCCTGAGCCTTATCTTTCGACGCAGTATGCGGTGAAGGCTGCGCCGGCGTCACGCATTTTGATTGGTGGCGACATTATCGATCTGGGTGACCGGCACTTTGAAGTGATCCATACGCCCGGACATTCGCCCGGCGGCATTGCGCTGTGGGAGGCAGCCTCCGGTATTTTGTTCTCCGGCGATATTGTTTATGACGGGCCCCTGATTGAAGACACCTATCATGCCAATGCCGCAGATTATTTGGCGTCAATGCAGCGACTTTACGACCTGCCGGTGCGTATTGTGCATGGTGGTCATTTTGCCAGTTATGATAGAATGCGCCACCGGAAAATAATCGGTGATTGGCTGGACGAAAAACAGCGTGGCACTTGAATAACAAGGAGCACCAAAATGGCCAGCAGATACAATCGGCCCCTTGGGGGCAACTTTAATCAGCCCCTTGGGGGTAACTTTAATCAGCCCCTTGGGGGCAACTTTAATCAGCCCCTTGGGGGCAACTTTAATCAGCCCCTTGGGGGCAACTTTAATCAGCCCCTTGGGGGCAATGATATGCCCCGCTTTGGAGGCCCCGCCACAATGATGCGGTTGCCGACACAACCAACAGCGGAAGGGCTGGATGTCTGTTTTGTCGGTATTCCGATGGATATTGGCACTTCAAACCGCCCCGGAACCCGCCTTGGGCCGCGCCAAATCCGCGATGAAAGCCGCATGTTACGACCCTATAATATGGCCACCGGAGCTGCCCCTTTTGACCATTTACAAGTGGCAGATATTGGCGATGTGCCAATCAACACATTTGATTTGAAAAAATCGATCGCCATTATTGCAGAGCACTATCGCGGAATTTTAGCCCATGGAGCAATTCCGCTCACCTTGGGCGGTGATCACACGCTGACCTGGCCCATTTTGCGCGCGATGAAAGAAAAACATGGGCCGGTGGCCCTTATTCATGTGGATGCCCATGCTGACATTAACGAAACAATGTTTGGTGAAGAGGCGGCTCATGGCTGCCCGTTTCGCAGGGCTTGGGAAGAAGGCTGCCTGATCAATGATAAAGTGTTTCAGATTGGCCTGCGCGGCACCGGCTACAGCCCGGACGATTTCAATTGGTCACGCAATCAAGGCTGGACTGTGGTTCCAGCCGAAGAGTGCTGGTGGAAATCACTGACCCCGCTCATGGCAGATATCCGCGCAAAAATCGGCGCAAGCCCGGTTTACTTGACCTTTGATATTGACAGCCTTGATCCGGCCTTTGCGCCCGGCACAGGCACTGTGGAGGTCGGTGGCCTCAACACATGGCAGGCGCTCGAAATCATCCGTGGCTGTGCCGGATTAAATCTCATCGGCTGCGATCTGGTCGAGGTTTCGCCACCCTATGATATGTCCGGCAACACGGCATTGATCGGCGCAAATCTGCTCTATGAAATGCTGTGCGTATTGCCCGGACAGGTTAAAGAGAACCTGCTTTGATAGACTCAATTGCGGATGTGGAGCACGGCTGAAGATGCCTTTGCCGCCAGCTTTTATTTGGCTGGACCAAGGGCCCGGTGGGACACGCACGGCCGAATTTAGCGTTATGGCGGAAACGCTTGTGATTCAAAATATCGGCCCGCGCTGACATTGATTTATGAAAGCGGCCAAATCTGAGGGTTTGATTTAACCTTACTGACGCCTTGATTGACCGTCAGATTTTGTTTGAATTTCAACCCTATTCAGGGCCGGGCAGGAGCAAGAACAATGACTGACACTGAAATCGGCGGACATCTTGGTTCGGTTTACGGCGCAAAATCACCGCAAGAATTAGCGGCTCATTATGACGATTGGTCGTCAACCTATGATGTTGAGATGGCCAATCTTGGTTACCGTCATCCGGCGATTGTGCTGGCTTTGCTGGCACGCCACGCACCACGCGGTTCAGCTCCTGTTCTGGACGCGGGATGTGGCACCGGACTTGTGGGTGAATGGCTGGGCATTATCGGGTTTGACAGCGTTTATGGCCTTGATTTTTCAAAAGGTATGCTCGCAAAAGCCGCGCGTAAGAAGGTTTATGCCAAACTCACCGAAGCCGCGCTTGGCACGACGCTTCCATTCGAAACAGGATATTTCGCCGCGACGGTTTCCTCCGGCGTATTCACAACCGGCCATGTTGGCGCTGAAGGCATTGATGAATTGGTGCGCATTACCAAACCACAGGGGCCAATTGTGCTCACCATCAAAGATACGCTGTGGGAAGCCGCATTAAGAGCCAAGATTGAAAGCCTCGTTGCCGCAGGAAAAATCTCGATTGCTGAACAGACCGAACCTTATATTTCAATGCCCGGAGAACCCGCCGCCTCGCCCACCTTGGCGATTGTGATGAAAGTTTCGGCTTAGGATTTAACATTCAAATTTTCAGGATCGATCAACGGTTTCAAACAAAGTTTGGCGGGCACGGTTTCCATGGCGACAACCAAGTCGTATTGGCATTTGCTGAGATAATCATCGCTGACACCGGCGTCGTTTTTAACATAGCCAAGACCAATATTGACGCCAGCCGTATAGCCAAACCCGCCGGATGAGAGATAACCGACGGCAACGCCATTCCTTAAAATCGTCTCGCGGCCGAGCAGCACAACATTTGCATTATCAACCGTGAAACTGCAAAGCCGTTTTGTGAGCGGCTGGTTGCCTTTGGCTTCAAGTGCCTCGCGGCCCATGAACGGAATATTGGATTTGAGTTTGACGGCCCAGCCAAGCCCGGCCTCAAATGGCGTGTCATTGGGCGTAATGTCAGAGCCCCAAGCGCGATAGGCTTTTTCGAGCCGGAGGGATTCAATCGCGCGATACCCAACCGGGCGGATATGTTCCGCTTTTCCAGCGTCCATCAATGCATCATAAACCGTGCCGAGGCCATTAATCGGCACGTGTAATTCCCAGCCGAGTTCGCCAACATAGGTGACACGCAGCGCCCGAACGGCAATGCCTGTAATCTCGATAATTTGCGCGGCGCAAAATGGAAACGCGGCATTGGAAACATCGGCTCTTGTGACTTTAGAAAGCACATTGCGGGCTTTAGGCCCCATCAAAGACAGCGTGCCAAAGGCTTCTGTCACGTCGATTAAAGTCGCATCCATGCCGGCTGGAATATGATCGCGAATCCAACCAAAATCATGGGTGCGAAAGCCGGTGCCGGTGACGCTATAAAACTGGTTTTCAGCCAATCGCGCCACTGTCAAATCAGCCTCAATACCGCCGCGCGTATTCAAGAGCTGCGTGTAGGTGAGTTTTCCTACGGGCTTGTCAATACGGTTGGCACAAATCCATTCGAGCGCCGCGCATGCATCCTTGCCGGTCATTTCAAACTTGGCGAATGAAGATTGGTCAAAAATACCGACATGGTTGCGGACGTGGTGGTGCTCATCACCCACCGGTTCAAACCAGTTTTGGCGGCCCATCGAATACTCGTCTTTGGCTTCAACGCCTTTAGGCGCAAACCAATTGGGCCGTTCCCAGCCGAGTTTTGAGCCGAACACTGCGTTTTGGCTTTTAAGCCGTTCATACAGCGGAGACGTAATCGCTGGCCTTCCGCTAGCATATTCCTCATGCGGGAAGGCAATAGTGTAATGCTTGCCATAGGCTTCAAGCGTACGCTCCCGAACCCAATCGCGGCTGCGGTGCAAATTAGAAAAGCGGCGGATATCCACCACCCATAGATCCATCGGCGCTTCACC
>JANMFT010000290.1:0-21524 GCA_031374255.1 Limoniibacter sp.
GCCTTGGATGCGCTTAAGCCTTTGACCAAGGGCTCGGCAACATTTGATGATAAAATTTTAACTGTGGTAGGCGTGGCTCCTGATTTGGGTGTTGAGCTCAAAGTTGAAGCAGCTGTGCGCAAAGCCGGTTTCCGCTATGACATTACGTCGCCAGCCATCAGCCCCTATGTCTGGAAAGCTGAAAAAGCCGGTGATGCACTGACCATTAGCGGCCTTGCGCCATCCGCCGAAATGAAGTCGTTCAACGTTAAAAAAGCGGGCAACACCATTGCCAACGTGACCGACAATCAAACGCTCGCCAATGGTGCGCCAGCCAATTATTCTGGTGCGACAGTGGCCGGTCTCAGTGCACTTGGCCGTTTGTTAAATGGTTCGGCTGACTATGCTGATGGCAAACTGACAGTCTTAGGTGATGCGGCAACACAAGCGATAAGAGCTGAAGTTGAAAACGCGCTGACGCTGGCAGGCCATACCAACACCATCACTGCGCCAGCGGAAGCTGCACCGGTTGTGGAAGCAGCTCCGGAAGTAAAAGAACCGGAAGTGAAAGCACCGGAAGTAAAAGCACCGGAAGTTCAGGTTGTCATACCTGATTTGTGTCCTGAGTTAATCAAGCGCGTCATCGGCCCGCGTTATGTCAACTTTGAAACTGACAGCGCAGTTATTGTAGGCAATACATCGGCCGAACTGGACGAAGTTCTGTTTGTTGCCCAAACCTGTCCGGCTGTGAGGTTTGGCATTGATGGCCACACAGATAGCCGCGCCCGCGATGCTTACAATCAAACTTTATCAGAAGCGCGCGCCACATCAGTTGTGGCGTGGATGGTGGAACGCGGCCTCACAGCTGACCGGTTCACATCACAGGGCTACGGCGAAACCAAACCCATTGCAGATAACAATACGGATGAGGGCAAAGCGCTCAACCGCCGTATTGAAATCCGTGCACTCAATTAAGGGGGAAATAAACTATGTGGTATCTCATCACTAACCTTTGGCTTTTTCTCCTGATCGCATTCCTGATCGGTCTTTATATCGGCTGGACAACCTGCCGTACAAAAGACGCTTGAATGGCAAAGCAAGGAAACTGAACCATGTTATTTTTCATACTCCAAACCCTGCTTTTGCTCGGAATTGCTTATATATTGGGATGCGTTCTTGGTTGTTGGGCGCATCGCATTTATGGCGTTGAAGACAAACCAATATTTGCCGAAGCACCTTATGTTGCGCCGGTTGTTGCAGCTGTGGCTGTTCCGGTTGCGGCAGCTGTTGTGCGCGCGCCGGAACCCGTAGCTGCACCTGAGCCAGTGGCATTTGTTGCACCTGCACCAAAACCAGCGCCAAAACCAAAAGGGGTTGTTGCGCCTAAAAAGGCGGCGCCAAAACCAAAAGCTGCCGCAATCATTGCGCCAGCCAAAAAAGATGACCTGAAACGTATACGCGGTATCGGGCCCCAAAACGAAGCACGCCTTAACGCATTTGGCGTAATGGGCTTTGCTCAAATTGCCTCATGGTCTAAAAAAGAGCAGGCTGATTATGGCGACCGTCTGGCTTTTCCTGGCCGCATTGAGCGTGAAGAATGGGTAGCGCAGGCTAAAGTTCTGGCAAAAGGCGGGACAACAGATTTTGCCAAACGCGTTGATAAGGGCGAGGTCGCAACGTCAATCGGTAAAGGCACCGTTGGCGACATGGGCAAAGCACCAAAGCGGCTTGAAAAAGCGCGGGGTGGCAAGCCTGACAATTTGACGTTGATTGATGGTGTTGGCAACGCAATTGAAAAACGGCTGTTTGCACTTGGCATTTACCATTTTGACCAGATTGCCAAAATGACCGAAGCTGAAGCCACATGGCTCGGCAACGAGATCGGCTTTCCGGGCCGCGTGCAGCGCGAAAACTGGGTTTCAGAATCAAAAATTCTTAGCGCCGGTGGAATGACAGATCACGCAAAACGGGTGGAAAGCGGCGAGATTTCTTCTAGCCGCCAATCAAATGCAGCAAAATCCATCGCCGTTAAACCAACGACCAAAAAGAAAACGTGATTTGAGTTTTGTGGTTCCACAGAGCCCGGAGCAATCCGGGCTTTTTTAATGTGCAGTTTCCACCCCATCAAAAAAAGCCATCAATTTTTGGGGCAAATCGCCGGTCTCAAGAAGCGGAACATGGCCTTGGCCCTTGACGGTGATGCTTTTCATTTTGGGAGCAATTGTTTGCATTTGCGCCAAAGTCTCCGGCAGCAATAATTGTGAGTTTTCACCACGCAACACCAGCATAGGGTGGTTTTTGAGACCGACAAGTTGTGGCCACAAAGTCGGCAAAGGTTGTGTAAAATCAATGGCTTTGATAGTGTTCAACAAAGCAGGGTCGTAGTCCGTAACAATCGGGCCGTTATCGGTTTGTTTAAATATCGCGCGCGCCATTCGGGCAAAATCAGCATTATTAAGTGCAGGGAACGCTTTGCTGTTTGCCTGTTCTAAAAGCCGCGCCGCATCTTCCCAATCAACAGGTTTTGGCAACCGGTCTAAGCCGGCTTTAATTTGCGCCATGCCCGCACCACCAATTTCTGGGCCAACATCATTCAGCACGACGCTTTTCATGGCTGCGGGCCGCATCCCCGCCAATACGTGAAGTATCAACCCGCCGCGTGATGTGCCTATGAAATGCGCATGCTCAATGCCGAGTGCCGCCATACCCGCCAATACATCGCCGGCTTCGGTGATGATGTTATAGTTCTGCCAAACTTTATCATAAGCAGATTGGCCACGCCCGCGATAATCAAACGCAATCACTTGGCGATGTGATTCATCCGCCAATATTTGAGCTAAGCTAGCAAAGTCACGTGCATTACGGGAAAGGCCCGGCAAGCAAATTACTGGAAGGCGATCAGCATTGCTGACGCCAGTTAAGCGGGCGTGAAGCCGCAAACCATCTTGTGACGAATAAAACACACTGCGCTCTGCGGCTGACATTTGGGCATTCCATATTGGCTAACAGCCAAATGGCGCAAACACCGGCTGGGTTCAATCTATTTCCGGCCAAAACGCAAATCTTGAACAATGTCGTATTCGCCGCTTAGCCTCCATTTATAGACCTGATAGTTTTCCATGACGCGCTGCACATAAGATCGCGTTTCTGAAAACGGTATCAGTTCCACAAAGTCTACAACGTCTTCAATCTTTTTACCTTTTGGGTTGCCGTAACGTTTAATCCATTCATCCGCACGCCGTGGCCCTGCATTATAGGCAATAAAAGTAAGAATATAGGAACCGTTAAACCGGTCAATTTGCTCTGACAAATATCGTGCGCCGAGTGTGGCATTATAGCCGCCATCAGCTGCAAGTCTTACCTGCGAATATTCAAGTCCTACGCGTTGGGCAACTTCCTTTGCCGTACCCGGCAGCAGTTGTAAAAGGCCAATTGCACCTGCATTGGATTTTGCACCCACGTGAAATTCACTCTCTTGCCGGGCAACGGCGTAAGCGAGCGCACGTCCGGCATTTGAGAGTTCAGTTTCTTCAGGTATTGCACCCAGGGGGTGTGTGAGCGCCCCAACGTCAATACCGCGATAGGCGGATGATTTTCCAACTTGCAGGGCCAGTTTGCTTTGCCCTGCGGTTGTCGCCATATCTGCCAGCAAAGCAAGTTCGCCGGGGCTGGTGAGATTGTCTGCTAAAGCGGCAATTAGCGGAGTTGCACGCCACGCATGGCCCGCTTTGATTAACATTTTTGAAGCCAGCACCCATTCCCTTCCGTCAAACCGCGACCGGTCAGTGGTTGATGGGGCAGGGGTTGCGATGTTTAAATTTTTCCGGCCAAGTTTTTCTGCTGCCAACTGCCCATAATAAGTTGTTGCATAATCAGCAGCTCGGGCAAAATATGCCTTTGCATCACCTTCTGCACCGGCCTCAACAGCCCGTCCCAACCAATAATAGGCTCGCGCTTGGCTGATTGGCCCATCGGTGATGCCTGCAAGATTTTTGAAATGCTGCACGCTTTTACTTGCATCTTTCAAAAACCTGAGTGCAATCCAACCTGCATGAAATTCACCATCGCCTTGTTTGGCAGGCGAACCGAGTGCATGATTTGCCGCCACTTGATAGGCAAGGTCGTATTTTTTAAGGTCAATCAAATCCCGTGCAAGCACCTGTTGCTCGCTCCACCATTCATCAGGCGCAATTAAAGTCGCTTCATCGCGCGGTGCAGCGATCATAATTTTGGCCGCGGCGCTGGCCTTGCCTTGCCGCCGCAAAAGCCGCGCTTTGGCAAAAACATATCCTGCAACGCGTTGCTGTTCCGGCACAGCTTCCAGCAATTTAACCGCTGATTTATCTTTCTGAATCACAGCCTGCCAAGCTGAAAAAAGCTGAGGAGCACCGGCTAATTCAGCAATGCGGCTAGCTGAAGCGGTGCGCCCTTCATAAAGCATGTTCTGCATACGTATAAGGTGGGCTGAGGCTGGAATTGCCCTGCCAAATTCGTCAATAACTGCTTTCTCAGTGGCTGCATCCAGCAACTCAGTTTGCCAAAATTTCGTCAGCGCAGCCACAGCCAACTCTATGTTTCCTTCGGCCTTGTAAGCGCGGGCCATCAATAAGGCGCCATGGGAGCTCTGCGGTGGTTTTGCCGTAAACGCAGCAATGATTTGAACGGTTGTTAAATTATCTTTGATAAGTGCTCGCTCAATGTTCAATTGTAAAACATCTTGGCCTGGCCAGCTGTCCGTCAAATTTGCAGCCTGTACAATGTCATTGCGCGGCAAATGCATTCCCGCAAAATAGGCCATTGCCCAGCTTAGGGTTTTGTATTCGAGAGAATTTTTTGAAAGCCTGTCACGTAAACCACGCGCGCTTTCATAATCATCATCGGTAAGCGCATTCAAAGCCTCCATGAAATCAGCCGAACTGTTTGAAGGCGGCGGTAAAATTGACGCCGTATTGATGCGGTCAAGTTTGGGTGCAGCCTTTTCCGCCTGCGCATTGGTTTGAAAATTGTGCAGGCCAATTTCCTTTATCCGGCCAAGAATCTGGGGTTGCAGCAGAGCCAGGCTCGACGCACATAAAACCACACCAAACGCCAGAAATCGAACTGCCACCATTGGGGCTTAAATCCTTGAAACTCGAACAAACTTAAACCATGCCCGCTAATCAAAGTTTAAGGCTTTGTTAGCTTTAACGTCATGAAGCGCTTTTCGTTGCCAATGACCTTATCTTCCAGTATCGGGGCAAGAGTAAGGTGAAGCAAAACTGCTTCTGGCCTTGTTTTGGAGATCGACATGAATTTGCGTGGTTCAATGACAGCACTCGTGACGCCGTTTACGTCAAGCGGTGCGATTGATGCCAAGGCGTTCACTGATTTTGTCAAATGGCAAATGGCGGAGGGCACGCAAGCGTTGGTGCCGGTTGGCACCACTGGCGAAAGCCCTACGCTGAGCCATGATGAACATAAGCACGTGGTTGAACTTTGCATCGCAGCTGCCGGTGGTAAAGTGCCGGTGATTGCCGGTGCGGGGTCCAACAATACGGTTGAAGCGGTTGAATTGGCAATACACGCTGAAAAAGCCGGTGCCGATGCTGTTCTGGTCGTCACTCCATACTACAACAAGCCGAATCAGCGCGGGCTTTACGCGCATTTTGCTTCTGTGGCCAAAGCAGTGTCAGTGCCGATCATTATTTACAATATTCCAGGCCGTTCGGTCATTGATATGACACCGGAAACCATGGGTCGTTTGGTCCATGATTTTAAAAATATCGCTGGCGTGAAAGACGCGACTGGCAAAGTGGAGCGCGTGTCAGAGCAGCGCGCCACCTGCGGCCATGATTTTATTCAATTGTCCGGCGAAGACGCTTCCGCGCTTGGCTTTAATGCCCATGGCGGTGTTGGCTGTATTTCGGTGACATCTAACATTGCCCCGCGCCATTGTGCTGCGTTTCAAGCCGCAACGCTGTCCGGTGATTGGGCGTTGGCATTAAGATTGCAGGACGAATTGCTGGCGTTGCACAAAGCCGTGTTCATCGAGGCCGGTGTTGCCGGGGCAAAATACGCTCTCTCCTGTATGGGGAAAATGGAAAACGTCCTCCGCTCGCCGATGATGCCCCTTGCCGAAGAAGCTGAATTGGCCATTGATAATGCCATTGAAGACCTTGGTTTGCTGCATTGATGAGCACCCAAAATGAGCACTGAAGCTGAAAAACGCCGTGGCGCGCCAGGCGGCCCGCCTGTCGCTGACAACCGCAAAGCGCGTTTCAACTATGAGATCATCAGCACGCTTGAAGTTGGCCTCATGCTGCAAGGCACAGAGGTCAAAGCTTTGCGCACCGGTAAAGGCAATATTGCCGAAAGCTATGCCTCAGTTGAAGGCGGCGAGTTATGGCTGATCAACTCCTATTTGCCGGAATATTTAGAGGCCAACCGTTTTAACCACGAACCGCGCCGCCGCCGCAAATTGTTGGTCAAACAAAAGCAGTTGGTAAACCTTGCCAAAGCTATTGAACGTGAAGGCATGACGCTGGTTCCGCTGAAAATCTACTTTAACGACAAGGGCTGCGCGAAGATGGAACTGGCTGTCGGAAAGGGCAAAAAATTGCACGACAAACGCGAAACCGAAAAACAACGCGATTGGGGCAGGGAAAAGCAACGCTTGATGAAGATCGGGTGAGAGAGGCTAACCCAAAACCCGCTTCACACTCACAAAAACATCTTCAAACATCGCTTCTGTCAACACTCCGGTATTCGTGTTGTAACGCGAACAGTGATAACTCGAAATCACCGTCAACATGCCAATTCCGTTTGCCATATTGTGCTTGAACGGATGTGCAGCCACGCGGCCGCCAAGCGCCTTTATGGTTGATTGGTGTGCAATTTGCCCCAATGTTAAAACCACCTTTAGCGCTGGATAGCCTGTGAATGCCGGCGTTAAAAACTGGCGGCATGTGTTGATTTCCTCGGGCGTCGGCTTGTTTTGTGGCGGCACGCATCGAACGGCATTGATGATGGCTGCGTCCTTAAGTGTAATACCATCATCGGGCCGCGCACCATAAGTTCCGCTGGCAAAGCCGTGCTTCAGGAGCATTTTATATAGCAAATCACCGGCATAATCGCCGGTAAATGGTCGTCCAGTGCGGTTTGCACCGCGAAGACCGGGCGCCAGTCCAACAATTAACAACTTAATGTTTGAAGAATTGTGGTCTGCAAAAACCGGTACCGGCCCATTGAACCAACCCGGTTCCTTTACCCGCCACTCACGCGTAAATTGGCTCAGCCGTGGGCAAAAGACACAATCATACGATGGTTCCAAAATCACCGCGATCAGTCTTCGTAACCATCTTCGTCACCATCAGCATCTGCACCAACCATGCGGTCAACGACCGAACGCTCATTTTGCGGTCGATCACTTAAGGCACGGCCAATATCGTTTTTTAGTGAGATCAGATCGATGAAATGGTCAGCAACACGGCGCAGCTCATCAGAAATCATCGGTGGCTGGCTGGAAACAGTTGATATGACGCTCACCTTGCGGCCTTTACGCTGTAACGCATCGACCAATGATTTAAAATCACCGTCACCGGAAAATAAAACGAAATGATCGACAGTATCAGACAATTGAAGCGCATCAATGACAAGTTCAATATCCATATTGCCTTTAATTTTGCGGCGGCCCATGGAATCAGTAAATTCACGCGCGGCTTTAGTAACAACTTTAAATCCGTTATAATCCAACCAATCAATCAAAGGACGAATGGATGAATATTCCTGATCTTCAATAAGTGCAGTATAATAATATGCGCGAAGCAAATACCCTTTTTTACTGAAATGCCCCAACATCTTACGGTAATCTATGTCAAAACCTAATGCTTTTGACGTTGCGTAAAGGTTAGCGCCATCAATAAACAATGCAATTTTTTCGCGGGGATCAAACATCTCAGGGTTCCTAATACTCTGTTTTAAAAAGAAAATTTCAACTTTCAAATCGCGCTTAGCATAATGAGAAATCACGAGTAGGTGGAACCTAGTTTGTTCACTTGAAATATCAACATTTCGTAGTCTAATGCTATATACCCAGTGCATTTTGAACTATTTTTCATATTTGATGCCAAAACGTTTTGCCTGTCGAATCCTCAGGCCAAAATACAATGCGGCTTGAAATACCCGCTGATTGGGTTTATGCGCAGCCATCCTCACATGAACACACCGTGAAAGGGGCTCGCATATGGCCCGCGTTACCGTTGAAGACTGCGTAGACAAGGTTGAAAACCGCTTTGAGTTGGTTTTGCTGGCCGGGCATCGCGCAAGGCAGATTTCCCAAGGCTCGCAGATTACGATTGATCGTGACAACGACAAAAATCCTGTCGTTGCTTTGCGCGAAATTGCCGACGAAACCATTTCGCCGGAAGACCTGAAAGAAGACCTCATCCACTCAATGCAAAAACACGTTGAGATTGATGAGCCGGAAGCCAATGCCGCTGCTATTGCGGCCATGGATCATTCGGATGATGCACCCGATGATGCAATGACGTTTGACCAAAACTCTGAAGAAGAGCTGCTTGCCTCTATTCAAGGCCTGGTTGCGCCCGAAAAGAACGATGATTATTAAGATTTAGTCTTAGTCACTGGCCAATAAGTGCTTTTCGGCTTTTATTGCAGCCATTGCATGTTTACATTTTTAGGCGTTGCGTGGTGACATGCGGCGCCTTTCTCATTTCAGGAACAAAGCACAATGCTGCGCCAGTTTGAGCTGGTTGAAAAAGTCTTGGCCTATAATCCGGATGCCGACGAGGCACTCCTAAACAAGGCCTATGTCTACGCCATGACCAAACATGGCGCGCAGCGCCGTGCCTCGGGCGACCCTTACATTTCGCACCCGATCGAAGTTGCGGGCATTCTGGCCGATATGCGCCTTGATGAAGCGACAATCGCAGTTGCCTTGCTGCACGACACGATCGAGGACACGGACGCGACCCGCGAGGATATTGAAAAAGGGTTTGGCGAAGAGATAAGCTCGTTGGTCGAGGCGCTCACCAAACTGAAAAAACTCGATCTCGTTACAAAGCGCGCGCAGCAGGCCGAGAACCTGCGGCGCTTTCTTTTGGCCACAGCCAAAGACATCCGCGTTTTGCTGGTGAAACTCGCTGACCGTCTTCACAATATGCGTACGCTGGACCATGTGCCGCCGGATAAACGCAAGCGTATTTCTGAAGAGACTATGGAGCTTTACGCGCCTCTTGCCGGCCGTATGGGCATGCAGGATATGCGCGAAGAGCTGGAAGATTTATGCTTTCGCCATATTAATCCCGCAGCTTACGCCACCGTGTCCGCGCGGTTGAAAGACGTCAGCGATAAAAACCGTGATTTGCTGCGCACCATCGAAATTGCGCTTACTGAGTTACTGTCTCAAAACGGCGTTCAAGCCATGGTGACCAGCCGTCAAAAGCGTCCTTGGTCGGTGTTCCGTAAAATGGAAACCAAAGGTATTTCTTTTGACAGCCTGCCGGATGTGTTCGGCCTTCGCCTGCTGGTGGATTCTGTACAGGATTGCTATAGCGCACTTGGCGTCATCCATCATCAATGGAGCTTCATTCCAGGCCGGTTCAAAGACTATATTTCAACGCCCAAACAAAACGATTACCAGTCGTTACACACGACCGTTTTTGGTCCGTCATTGCAGCGCATTGAACTTCAAATACGCACCAAGCAAATGCATAATGTTGCTGAGTTCGGCATTGCCGCCCATGCCTTGTATAAGGAAAAACAAAACCGCGCTGCCGGTGACGCAAGCTCTGTGAAAGTCGAAGATAGTCGCGCTTACGCTTGGCTGCGCCAAACCATCGATGCCTTGGCCGATGGCGATAATGCCGAAGAGTTCTTGGAAAACACCAAACTTGAATTATTTCAAGACCAAGTGTTTTGTTTCACGCCCAAAGGCAAATTGATTGCCCTGCCGCGCGGCGCAACACCGATTGATTTTGCCTATGCCGTCCACACCCGCATTGGCGACCATTGCGTGGGCGCAAAAATCAACAGCCGCGCCATGCCAATTGTAACTGAACTTCGAAATGGTGATGAGGTTGCAATTCAAGTATCTGACCGGCAGGAAACCCCGCCTGCCGCTTGGGAGCAGGTGGCCGTCACCGGTAAAGCCCGTTCGGCCATACGCCGCGCCACGCGGACTGCCATGCGCAAGCAATATGGCGGTATCGGCGCGCGTATTTTGGCCACGGCATTTGAGCGCGCCGGTAAAACCTTTAGCCTTGAAACACTTGGCGAAAGTGCACACCGGCTGGGCCGCCGCGAGGCGCCGGATATTGTGGCTGCAGTTGGCCGTGGCGAAATCGCATCGGGCGATGTCCTGAAAGCCGTATATCCCGAACTTCAACTTCCCAAACAAGGCCCAAAACTAACAACGCCGCCCAAAGAAGAAGGCTGGTTTAATTTACGCAGCGCGGCCGGTATGTTGTTTAAATTGCCGGGTTCAACCCGCGTCGAGAAGAAACAAACCCGCGGCAAAGACCGCCTGCCGATACGCGGCACTGATCCTGATCTTTCAGTAACTTTTGCGCCGGAGGGCGCAGTGCCCGGCGACCGTATTGTCGGTATTCACAAGCCCGGCAAAGGGATTGAGATTTACCCGATTCATTCTCCGGCCCTGTCCAAGTTTGAGGACGACATGGAAAATTGGGTCGATGTCCGTTGGGATACTGAAGAGACACCCGACAACCAATACCCCGCCAAAGTGGTGGTCACCGCTATCAATGTGCCCGGTAGTTTGGCAATGATTGCAGGCAAGGTTGCGGCCCATAGCGCCAACATCCACACCATGAATATGCGTTCAACTGCGATGGATTTCACCGAGATGGAATTTAACCTGCAGGTCAAAGATGTCCGTCAACTCAACGGTTTGATCCGCGATTTAAAGACGTTGGATTGTGTGAGTTCCGCCGCGCGGGCAGCGGGGTAGGGCGGCATGATCATTGGTCTTGGCAGTGATTTAATTGACATCCGCCGCGTTGAAAAATCTCTCGCGCGCTTTGGCGACCGCTTTACGAAACGTGTTTTCACAGAAGTAGAACAGGCTAAATCAAATAAACGCGCCAACCGCGCTGCCAGTTACGCCAAACGTTTTGCAGCCAAGGAGGCTTGCTCCAAAGCACTCGGCACTGGCATTTCGCGTGGCGTTTACTGGACAGATATGGGCGTCGTCAACTTGCCCGGCGGCAAACCAACGATGCGCTTGACCAATGGTGCCGCCAAGCGTTTAGCCGAGATGATTCCTGCCGGTCACGAGCCTCGAATTCATGTGACGATTACTGATGATTTTCCGCTGGCTCAAGCGTTTGTCATTATTGAAGCCGTGCCAATCATTTAAAACAGCCTTGAGTTGGGCACATTGCCCGATTAGCGCGAACCGGCTATCAGATCCTGAAACAAAGATATTGGAAAAGATTTTGAGTGACGTGACCAAAGTAGAAAAGAAGAGCGGCGGCATTGGCGAAACCATCAGCGTGCTGGTTCAAGCCTTGCTCATAGCCTTTGTTATTCGCACCGTTTTATTTCAGCCGTTTTCAATTCCCTCAGGTTCCATGCGCCCCACATTGCTTGAGGGTGATTATTTGTTCACTTCAAAATTCAGCTACGGTTATTCGCGTTACTCCATTCCATTTGCACCGCCCTTGTTCAAAGGCCGTATTTTGGCTGGTGCACCGGAACGCGGCGATATTGCGGTGTTTAAGTTGCCGTCCAATACCCGTATTGATTACATCAAACGCGTGATCGGCTTACCGGGTGACCGGATTCAAATGGTTGCTGGCGAACTTGTGATCAACGGCGAAAAGGTGAAACGCGAAAAGCAGGAAAGCATCACAAACCTTGACGTAACCGAGGTCGATCGCCCCGTGGATGTTTACAAAGAAACGCTGCCCAACGGCGTCACATATAAGACGCTCGATTTGACCCAAAACGGCATTGGTGATGATACCCGCGAATTCGTAGTGCCTGCCGAGCATTATTTCATGATGGGCGATAATCGCGATAATTCAGTCGACAGCCGCTTTAATGTCGGGTTTGTCCCAATTGAAAACTTTGTCGGCAAAGCAAACTATATTTTCTTTTCGGTCTCAGATGAAGCCAGCCCACTGGAAGTCTGGCGCTGGCCGTCGGTCATGCGCGTTGGCCGTCTGTTTACCAATGTCAACGGCTAAGCCGGTATGAAAAATGCCAATAAGACGGGTTCGTTTGGAGGCGAGCTTTCAAAACTTACAGGCCACCAATTCATTGATTCTGAACGGCTGGAGCGCGCGCTCACCCATTCCAGCGTGCCGGTTTTGCCGGGCAAAAAGCCTGCCAATTATGAGCGGCTGGAGTTTTTAGGCGACCGCGTTTTAGGTTTAGTAATCGCTGAATTGCTGTGCGAACTTTACCCTTTGGCAGATGAAGGTGAGCTATCCGTTCGCCTCAACGCGCTCGTCAATGCTGAAACCTGTGCCGAGATATCGGACGAAATCGGGATTACGCCCCATATTATCACCGGCCCCGAAATTGCCTCGGCGTCTGCGGCCAAGCTGGTCAATCTGCGCGGCGATGTGATGGAGGCGGTAATTGCCGCAGTCTATCTCGACGGCGGGCTGGATGAGGCCCGTGATTTCATCCGCCGGTTTTGGAATGAGCGCGCTTTGATTGGCGCAGCCATCCGCCGCGACCCCAAAACTGAATTGCAGGAATGGGCCCATAAAGCCCACGCTACCCATCCAATCTATGATATTGTCTCCCGCAACGGCCCCGACCATCAACCGGTGTTCACGATTGAAGTGAAGGTCAAAGACCTGAGCGCCACCGCCACAGGTGCATCAAAACGCGATGCGGAACGCGCCGCCGCAACACAAATCTTAAAGACGCATGGCGTCTGGAGCGAGACATGATTGAGGATATTAAGACCGGCGACTTCGAAGCTGCACCCGAAGCGACAGGCATAGACCCGAGCCTGCCCAAACGCTCTGGCTTTGTGGCGCTGATTGGCGCGCCAAATGCCGGCAAATCGACACTGATCAATCAGTTGGTTGGAACCAAGGTTTCTATCGTCACGCATAAAGTGCAAACCACGCGCACGCAAATCCGCGGCATTGTCATGGCGGGCGGCGCTCAGATCGTGTTCATCGATACGCCGGGTATTTTTGAACCTAAGCGCCGTCTGGATCGTGCGATGGTGACTTCCGCTTGGGCCGGTGCCGGCGACGCTGATGTGGTAGCGTTTTTGATTGATGCCGAGCGCGGCATTAAAGGCGATGCCATTGAGATTTTGCAAAAGCTGCAAAACACACACTACAAAAAGATCCTGATTCTCAATAAAATCGACCGCGTGCCCAACGAAAAGCTGCTGGCGCTAGCGGCTTCAGCAACCGACATCACCAATTTCGACAAGGTGTTTATGATCTCGGCGCTGAAAGGTTTTGGCTGCGCCGACGTGATCAAATATCTGTCGGAAACTTTGCCGGAAGGCCCGTGGTATTACCCCGAAGATCAATTATCAGACATTCCGATGCGGATGACAGCAGCGGAAGTTACACGCGAAAAACTGATGCTGCGCCTGCATCAAGAACTGCCATATGCTTCCCATGTTGAAACCGAAAAATGGACTGAAACCGCCAAGGAAGTGCGTGTTGAGCAGGTAATTTACGTCGAGCGCGACGCTCACAAGAAAATTGTTATTGGCGCTAAGGGCCAAACCCTGCGCTCCATTGGCGAAGCATCGCGCAAGGAATTGACCGAAATGATGGGGAAACCAGTTCACGTGTTTTTGTTTGTGAAAGTGCGCGAAAACTGGGTCAATGACCCCGAGCGATACCGCGAGATGGGGCTTGAATTTACGCCTTGAACGGTCAAAACATCAGCCATGGAATGGCACGATGAAGGTTTGGTTTTAGGCTGCCGCAAACACGGCGAAACCAGCGTTATCTTGGAAGTAATGACCCGTGGCCATGGCCGCACACTTGGTCTTGTGCGCGGCGGGCGTTCCCGCACCCAGCAACCAACACTACAACCCGGCAACCGCGTGGCTTTAACATGGCGCGCGCGGCTTGAAGATCACCTCGGCATGATCACAGTTGAACCCGTGGCCATGCGTGCTGCCAGTTTGATGGAAAGCCAATCCGGTGTGCTCGGCATTCAGCTTGTCGCGGCGCACTTGCGGCTGCTGCCGGAGCGCGAGTCGCTGCCCGGCGTGTTTGAAGCCGTTGACGCCATGGTTGCGCATTTGCCGGATGCACTTGATGCCGCTGAATTGATGGTGAAGTTTGAAATCGCGCTGTTGCAAGAACTCGGTTTCGGGTTGGATTTGCAGACTTGCGCAATGACTGGCGTGCGTGAGGGCCTTGCCTATGTGTCGCCCAAAACCGGGCGCGCTGTGACGAAGGAGGCGGGTGAACCGTGGGCGGAAAAGTTGCTCGCCTTACCGGCTTTTCTGCGGGCAGGGGCCAATATGCGGCCTGATGCTGAAATGTTGGCAATTGCTTTTGCGCTCACCGGCCATTTTCTGACACGTCATGTTTATGAGCCGCGCGGGCTGGAAACGCCGCATGCGCGCGAAAGTTTCGTGCGTGTGGTTGCCAACCTTAAGCCGCTACAGGCCGCAGAACTGCTGCCTCTTTAATCGGCCAATGCACGATTGCTGCAAATATGCCAAGGCCAACACCCAGCCACCATACCGGATCATAGCTGCCAAACATATCGTAGAATTTACCGCCCAGCCACACACCCAAAAATGAGCCGATTTGGTGTGATAAAAACACTGTGCCGGACAGCATACCAAGGTGCCGCGTGCCAAACATAACGGCGACCAAACCATTTGTGGGCGCAACGGTTGAGAGCCAAAGCAAGCCCATCACAACTGAGAAAATCACGACGCTGGTCGGGCTTTTAGGCATGAGCAGAAACACAGTGACAGCAATCGAACGGCTGAAATAGATAAACGACAGCAAATAGGTTTTTGGATATTTCTGGCCCAGAATACCAGATGCCAGTGAGCCGATAATATTGAAAAACCCGATCATCGCCAAACCAATCACGGCATAGCGCGGCTCTATGCCAAGGTCGGCAATGTAGGCCGGAAAATGCGCCGTAATAAATGCGACCTGAAACCCGCAGACGAAAAACCCTGCGATCAACAATAGATAACTTTGATGCCCGAAAGCTTCCACCAAGGCTTGCCGCGCCGTTTGCTGATAAGTCTGTTGGTTGTTCGAGCCAGACGATGAATTACCGCGCAGCGGTATTGCGAGCAGCGGGATGACCAGCATCATCGCACTTAAAATGACGAGCGCATCAGACCAGCCATAGGCCGTGATCAAGGCCTGGCTGTAAGGCGCAAACAAGAACATGCCGGCAGAGCCCGCCGCAGTGCCAACACCAAACACAAAACTGCGGTTCTCCGGCGCAACGTTGCGTGCAAATGAAGCAAGCACAATACCGAATGAACCTGCTGCGATGCCAAGGCCCATCAACACACCGCCTGACAAATACAGCATTGTGGCAGTGTCTGCCCCCGACATTAAATAGAGACCGCTGGCGTATAAAATGCTCGCGAGCAACAAAATTCGCCACGTGCCAAACCGGTCGGCCAGCGCTCCAAAAATCGGCTGGCCAAGGCCCCACATCAAATTTTGAATAGCCATAGCTAAGCCAAAAGTCGCGCGGTCAAAACCTGTTTCGGTGATCATCGGCAGCTGGAAAAAACCCATCGCCGAGCGCGGCCCGAAAGTTATGGCCGCAATTAAACAGCCGCCGATAATAATCGGCCAAGGGATCGAATTTTTTGCAGCAGTGCTCAATGTGAGTATCCAAATTTCTAAGGTCAGCTATTCAGCTATTGCGCCTTGCGTAAAGTGATTTTACCGCAACCCAACATTGCGATTGGTTGAAGTTCAACGCTTCAAAATAATATCAAATGGTTCGCCTTGAAACGCATCTTCGCCCCGCCCGATACCCTCAATGGCGGCGATCATATCGCCATTACGGCCGAGCAGTGCGTCAGCAAACGCAATCAGCCGGGGGTTTGGCGTGGCACTTGGTGACAACGCCCTGAGCTCGGCGGCAAGCTCGAATGCATCACGCTCAGGCTCCAGCGCCAAAATAGTGATGTAAGCACTGGCTGTAGAGCGGGATATTCCTGCAAAGCAGTGGATCACAATTGGTGCTTGTCTGTCCCACGCCTGAACAAACGCTAACAATTTTACCACATGCGCTTCTGCTGGTGCAACAAGCCCCGGAATTTCCGTGGCAATATCATTGAAATCCAGCCGCAGATAATTGGCATCATCAACCGGTGGTGCCACCGGCGTTTGGCCATTAATCAACGTGATGGCATGGCTGGCCCCAACACGGTCAACGGTTTTGTGCAAATCGGCAAGTGAACAAACGGTGATATGTGGCATCAAGAATTCCTGTTCAGGCCCGCCCGCGGGCCGCTTCAATTCTGGTAAATGCTTTAAAAAAGTCAGACTGTGCATGGTTAGTTAGCTGAGGCTCGAAGTTGGCAACATCCGGCGTTATGCCGCGTGGCCGTCCGAAAAATTGCACCGCTTCGGCTTCTTCAAAACCGGCCAGCAAAATCGCTTCATAAAATGCGGCCACCATATCGGCGCGCTTGATCTTATCTTTAAGACCCGCTGGCGTGATCGCGGGCAAGCCAAACCGCAAATGGATGGCCGATTGCAACCGCGCTTCAACATCCTTGTAACCGCCGCCGACAATTGCTTTAAACGGCGAGATCATATCGCCAATCACATATTCCGGCGCATCATGCAGCAGAACTGTCAAACGTTGTGCGGGCGGAATATCCGGCCAAAAATGATCGAAAATCGTCAAAACTGCAAGGCTGTGCTGCGCTACTGAAAACGCATGTGGCCCGGATGTTTGCCCGTTCCACCGCGCGACACGGGCAAGGCCATGGGCAATATCTTCAATCTCAATATCGAGCGGAGAGGGCTCCAGCAAATCGAGCCGACGGCCCGACAACATGCGTTGCCACGCACGCGGAACTGCAATCTCTTTATCAGCCATGGTCTGCAACTGGCTTAAGGCTGAAAGTCGCACCAATTGGCAGACCAAAGCACAAGGCAACGCCACCCGCCATTACCGGCACTTCGGCTTCCGCAGCCTTATCAAGCCTGATTATCGCGAGCGCTTGATGACCGACAACTGTTCCCAGCGTGCCGATCTCGCGGTCACCGACCGTCACTGGCGTCCCTTGAATTGGCAAATCCTGTTCACCTGTCGCAACCACCAATCTGCGACGCGCAGTTCCGCGATGCTGCATCCGGCTCACAACTTCCTGGCCGACATAACATCCTTTGCGAAAGCCCACGCCGCCAATTTGGTCCAAGTTTACATCGTGCGGGAAGGCGTCGTTCAACGCATAATCCAACCCACTTGTCGCAACACCATGGGTTATGCGAAGGGCGTCATACTCGGTGCGGTCACCAGCACCGCTCGACGTAACGCTTCGCCACATGGGCACACCAAACCGCATATCGCGCCACGTCCCGGTGTCGCTTCTTATCGCAATAGCAACGTCGTCTGGCGCGCCAATCGTCAGCTTTGCCCGTAATTTATAAATGGTCAGCCGCTGCGCAAATATTGATGCAAGTTCCGCGCGAACCTCCAGAATCAATTTCTCAGTGGCGTCTTTCAAGACCATGAAATCAAACAGGATTTTTCCTTGGGGCGTCAGCAGGGCTGCGCCTAACGCTGTGCCGCTTGGTTGGCTTTCGATATCAGCCGTGATCAGATTTTGCAGCCACGGCAGGGCATCTTCGCCGTCGATTGCAATATGGCTAAGTCCAGTGAGAACAGCGTTCATTTCAATCGCCCGATACAAAAAACACAAACCGGCCTTCCGGCGAAATACCAACGCGATAAAAATTGTATGCGCCGAAAGTTTTCATGTCTTCATAATCGCCAGCCGTCACAATCCGGAACAAATCAACGCGCTCTGGCGACGTTAGTTTGTCAAGTTGCCGTTCCACAAAATATGGCCAGACGAAAAGCTCTTCCGTTGTGCCAATGTCCGTGTGCACAAATTTGGCCTCCAGCAAGTCCAGCATAATTGCCAAAATCTCTTGACCATCCGCATCGCCCGCTTGACCCTTGAGATACTCAATCGGGTCGCCTTCAATATCGGTAACAGACAACTGTGTTGCTTCTGAAGCAGTGCCCAGCAGCGGGCGCAGTTCTTCAATATCGCCGGTTTTAGCAGCTTCCAAAAGCAGGTCACGCATACGCCTGACCGGCTCTGGCAACACCAGCAAATCACTCAGTGCTGGCGCAACTGTTGCAGGATCCGCAGCAGCCGGACCTGTAATATCAGGATTTGGTGCAGAGCTTGGCACTCCCGGGATTGGCACTGGCAATGGTACGGTTTCAACCGGTGTCAAAGGTTCACGCACCACCTCGCCACCCTCTGGAACCAGTGTCCCGTCCGGAGATTGCGGCGTTGTCACGACAGGCGGAACCGGCGGGCCTGCGGGCTCAAGTTTGCTCAACGCAAACGCGTGCGAGGCAAACGTTGCAACAAAACATAAGGACAAAAGGGCTATCTTGCGTGGCATTTGCACGTCATATTCAACGCATCAATGGCAGATGCGCTCCGGTTCAAACTCACCGCATAATATGCGGTCTTTGAGCCGTTCCACAAGGTCAAGCGCAACCTGTTCGCCGGAGTTACGGATAAGTTCGTGGAACGCCGTATAGAGCGCCGTCTCCGCTAGAATTCCAGCATCTATCCCCTGCCTGATGCCCACGGCCCATGCCTCACCATGGCTGCGCAAGGCTTCCATGCGTTGTTCATGTTGCATCAATTCGTCAAGGTCTTGGGAGGCAACATCAACTGACACGAAAAGCACCCGAACACTTAATTCATGCCGATTGGCATGTATTGCACATGTTTCATTAGCATATTGGTAACAGGTTGCAGCCCCGATTTTGCGAAAAGGTTAACAGAAAATTAACTTTTATACCGCGTCAAAATCGTTGCCGTCAGGCTCGCGCCTTCGGTCTGAAATTTGCCGATTGCCTCAATCGCACGCGGGTTACATTGCGTATAACTGGCTGCAAACGCTTGATAACCATCGTTAAACGCGGCGATAGCGCGTTTCTTGCGCAGGCTCGCCATTTTATCGCTCAAAATTATAGTCTCCATTTCATCGCGCCACTGATTGCCGGTCTCACCGCACAAATTGCGCAAATAATGCAGCGAGCCTAAAATCGTCGCAAGCCGTGCCAATTCGGGATCGTAAGATACTGGTTCATCAGGGTCTGATCCGGTCGGCACCGGAATCAACGGACCTGCAATTTCGGCGTTGGAATCAACGTTCGGCGCTTTGCCCGCTGGCTCTTGCGCAAGTGCTAGGGGTGCAAATGCAACCACAGAAAGGCTGATCAAGGCAAAACGGCGCAACATTTATTAACTATGCTTTCACTCAGTGACAAAACCAAGGCCAGCCATTGCAGAACTCAGGCTGTTTGATTTTTTGCCCAAAATCATCCGCGCGCAAGCCTTTGTGCTTTCCGTTGCGTCCATCGATTCGATTTCTTGAAGATTAAAGAAACCAGCCGCCAAAGCATCATCCTGCGCTATAGGTTCGCCATCAAGCGCATCGCCCTGAAACACTGTGAGATGATATTTGCCGAGCAAAAGTTCCACGTGCACGCCGATTTCACCGGCTTCCAAGCCAGTCTCTTCAAGCAATTCGCGCCTTGCGGCCACTTCCAGTTTTTCGCCGCGCTCAACCCGTCCGCCTGGAAACGCCCACTGGTTTTTTGCCGGTTCATTGGCGCGTTTTACAAGCAACAATGTGTCGCCGCGTTGAAGCGCCACCGATACGGCTGGAATAGCACTCACGTTCTTGACCCGCCTTCAAAGCTCTGCCACGCAACACCAATGTGTGGACGTTTCGCCCTTATAGCTGATCCAAAGCTCGTTGAAGAAGTCTTTTCGCTTCTCGACATCGATCAATTTCCGCCGCGCTACAATATTGCACCAACGCAGCCCGTTTTGATCATCCGTGCCCGCCCGTCAAACGCTGATCCTTCGAGCAATGAACCAAACCGCGAAGCCATGCTTGCGCGTTGGGGATTGCTGCCGGGTTGGGTAAAGGATTTAAAAGGATTTCCAACGCTGATTAATGCGCGCTCAGAAACCGCAATCGAAAAACCATCATTCCGCAATGCCATGCGGCGCCGCCGCGTTATTCTGCCTGCGTCGGGTTTCTTTGAATGGAAGCGCGACGCGAAGGATAAACCTCTGCAAGCCTACTGGGTTAAACCCAAGCGCGGGCATGTGGCCGCTTTTGCGGCCCTTATGGAGACTTGGTCAGGCCCCGATGGCAGTGAAATTGATACGGCATGCGTTCTGACAACCGAAGCTAAAGGCCCGATTGCATCCGTTCATGACCGCATGCCGGTGCTGATTCAACCCGAGGATTTCTCACGCTGGCTGGATTGCCGAACGCAAGAGCCACGCGATGTGGTTGACCTTATGAAGGGCAGGCCGGACGATTATGCAGTGCCCATTCCGATTTCCGATGCGGTCAACAAGGTTGCCAATATGGGCGCTGAGCTTCTCAACGAAGTTACCCCGCATCCTGATGCAGCGGCCGCACCGCCTGCACAAAGCCCGGCTAAGAAATCGAAAAAACCGCCCAAAAACCCCGATGATCAAATGAACCTGCTATAATGCCACTTTCGATTTTCATTACCGGCTTTCTGCTCGGCGGCTCGCTGATACTTGCTATCGGCGCGCAGAACGCATTTATCTTGCGGCAAGGCTTGCTCAAGCAACACGTATTCATTTTATGTTTGACATGTGCCGCATCAGACGCGCTGCTCATTGCAGCCGGTGTCGGTGGGCTCGGCACTATTATTGATGGCCAACCAGAATTTGTGTTTTGGGTCACAATAGGCGGCGCGTTGTTTCTGTTTGCCTATGCGATTTTCGCCCTGCAACGCGCAATGAAACCTGAAGCCATGCAGGCTGCCAGTGCAGGGCAGGGCAGTTTAAAAGCCGCCATGGCGCAGTGTCTCGCCTTCACGTTTCTCAACCCGCATGTCTATCTTGATACCGTCGTTTTGGTGGGCGGGATTTCATCGCGATATGTCGGCCAAGAAAAAACCGCCTTCGCGGTTGGCGCAATGGCGGCATCTTTCATTTGGTTCTTCAGTCTCGGTTACGGTGCAAGGTTGCTGCAACCAGTGTTTGCCAAACCCAGAGCATGGCAAATCTTGGATCTGATTATCGCCGCTGTGATGACAATGATTGCCATCAGTTTGCTGCGATCAATTTTCTAGTCCGTTGATTTTGTTAGTTTGCTTTTCTTGCGGCAAACATCAAGGCCGCACGAATATGCGCCGGGCCAATCGATGTGGCTTTGGCAGCCAAAACGCGTTTGGAAATTGCTGCGAGCGAGATGCGCTTTTGCGCAGCCATTTGGATAATTTCAAAAGTGGAAGCCGGTGTCATAACAATCAATCCTTATTTCAAAATGTAACGT
>JANMFT010000291.1:0-5552 GCA_031374255.1 Limoniibacter sp.
CGGTATGCGCGGCGGCTGGGATAATCTGCTCGCTGTCATTCCCGGCGGTTCGTCCGTGCCAATGGTTCCGGCGGCGCAAATCATGGATGCCTCGATGGATTTTGACGGCCTCAAAGCACTCGGCTCAGGCCTTGGCACAGCCGCTGTCATCGTGATGGATAAATCAACCGACATCGTCAAAGCGATTGCCCGCCTTGCTGCCTTTTATAAACACGAAAGCTGCGGCCAGTGCACACCATGCCGCGAAGGCACCGGCTGGATGTGGCGCGTGATGGAACGCATGGTCACCGGCCAAGCGCAAAAGCGCGAAATCGACATGTTGTTGCAGGTGACCAAACAGGTTGAGGGCCATACGATCTGCGCCCTCGGCGATGCTGCTGCTTGGCCAATCCAAGGCCTCATCAAGCACTTCCGCCCCGAAATGGAACGCCGCATTGATGAGTTTTCGAGGAACGCCCATCAGGTAGCGCCGATGCAGATTGCTGCGGAGTAGGTAGATGAAGCTACATCTTGTAACTGAGACACTTGACGTGAACGATGACAATTTATCAGGCTCAAAGTTTGTTAACGCAAATTTGTCCGGCACTTCGTTCAAAGATGTCAACTTTGCCGGGGCGGTGTTTGACGATTGCAATTTGTCTGGTTGGCGGATTAACGATGTCAACATTTCTGGAGTTAAAATTACAATTTCTAACTTAGCTGGCTGTGTTATCGAAGATTGCCGCCTGACCGGAATGACTATCAATGGTGTACTGGTGAGCGATCTTTTTGCGGCCTACGAAGACAAAAAAAGCCAATCAGGCGTTCAGCAAGATTGAAACCAATGCCCATCGCCCAACTCAACTTCTCTGTCTGGAAAATCGATGATACTAGCGCTGCTGCCGCGCCGTTCAACGATAATTTGGATCGGATGAATGCGTTAGCAGAGCGATCTGACGGTTTCATCTGGCGCTTTAAGGATGAAAACAACGCAACCGGAATAACGGTTTTCGGCGGGCCGGAGACAATTCTCACGCTTTCGGTTTGGCAAAGTGCAAAGCATTTGGAGGCTTTTGCCTTTAATACTGTGCACCGCAAAATTTATGAGCGCAAAGCCGAATGGTTTGCAAAACTCAAATCGCACCATCTGGTGATGTGGAATATTGAGGAAGGCCACTTGCCAACATTGGATGAGGCGAAACAACGTCTTGACCATTTAGACAAACACGGCAACACGGATTTTGCGTTCGATTGGGCGCATTTGCCGGAGGTTAGTCTCTGGCGTGAAAAACGCGTGTCATAAACGCGGATTAGGATTAGGCGATGGCGAAGATAAAAGTTGATGGGTTAGAGGTTGATGTGCCCGATCACTTCACGCTGCTGCAGGCGGCGGAAGCGGCTGGCGCTGAAGTGCCGCGCTTTTGTTTCCATGAACGGCTTTCCATCGCTGGCAATTGCCGCATGTGTTTGGTTGAAGTGAAAGGCGGGCCACCAAAGCCACAGGCGTCTTGCGCGATGAACGTGCGTGATCTTCGCCCCGGCCCAAACGGTGAAGCGCCGGAAATGTTCACCAAAACACCGATGGTGAAGAAAGCCCGCGAAGGCGTGATGGAGTTTTTGCTGATCAACCATCCGCTGGATTGCCCGATTTGCGATCAAGGCGGCGAGTGTGATTTGCAAGATCAGGCCATGGCTTACGGTGTGTCCGGCTCGCGGTTTATTGAAAATAAACGCGCCGTTGACGACAAATATATCGGCCCACTGGTTAAAACCGTTATGACCCGCTGCATCCTGTGCACGCGGTGTGTGCGGTTTACCACTGAAGTGGCCGGTATTACGGAACTTGGCCTCACCGGCCGCGGTGAGGATGCTGAAATTACAACTTATCTTGAACAGGCGATGACGTCTGAGTTGCAAGGCAACGTAATTGACCTTTGCCCTGTTGGTGCGCTGACCTCAAAGCCTAACGCTTTTCAGGCGCGGCCTTGGGAGCTGACAAAAACCGAATCGATTGATGTGATGGATGCCGTTGGCTCCGCCATCCGCGTTGATACACGCGGACGTGAAGTGATGCGCATTTTGCCGCGTGTGAACGAAGCGGTGAATGAAGAATGGATTTCTGATAAAACCCGCTTCGTTTGGGATGGTATGAAAACGCAGCGCCTTGACCGGCCATTTGTGCGGGTGGACGGGCGTTTGAAGCCAGCCACTTGGGCAGAAGCGTTTGACGCAATTAAAGCTAAAGTGGCCGGCACGACTCCGGATAAAATCGGTACCATTGCTGGTGATTTGGCATCTGTTGAAGAAATGTTCGCGCTGCAAAACCTGATGCAGTTGATTGGCTCTCCCAATATGGATTGCCGTCAGGATGGATCTCTGGTGGATCCGAAAGCCGGTCGCGCGGGTTATATGTTCAACCCCGGTATTACCGGTATTGAAGATGCCGATGCGATTTTGATCATTGGTTCCAACCCTCGCTTTGAGGCGAGCGTGCTCAACGCCCGCATCCGCAAACGCTGGCGTGCCGCTGGTATTCCAATCGGGGTGTTCGGTGAATTTGGTGAACTCCGCTATGATGCAACCATGCTCGGCAATTCACCCGAGGGCTTCAAGGCCTTCGCGGCAGGCGGCGATAAGTTTTTTAAAGCGCTGAAAAAAGCCGCCAAGCCTTTGATCATTGTCGGGGCAGGGGCGCTTGCCCGCTCCGATGGTCAAGCCGTGCTTGGGTTGGCGGCTAAAATTGCGTCAGACGTTGGCGCTGTCAAAGCCGATTGGAACGGCTTTGCGGTTTTGCAAAACGCAGCCTCGCGCGTAGGCGGCCTTGATCTTGGATTTGTGCCAAGCGATGGCGGCAAATCAACCACTGAAATGCTTGGCGAAATGGATGTTTTGGTTTTGCTTGGCGCCGATGAGCTCGACACCAAAAAAATCACCAACGCCTTCACCATTTATATCGGCACCCATGGCGATAAGGGTGCAACTCGCGCTGACGTTATTTTACCTGGCGCGACTTACGCTGAAAAATCAGGCACGTATGTCAACACCGAAGGCCGCGTTCAAATGGGCAACCGTGCTGGTTTTGCGCCGGGAGAAGCCCGTGAAGACTGGGCAATTATCCGCGCATTGTCCGATATGCTGGGCAAAAAGGTGCCATTTGATTCGCTGAGCCAGCTGCGCGCCAAGCTCTACGCCACGCACCCGCATTTTGCTGCGATCGATCAGGTTGCCGCCGGTGAGACCTCAACGATAGCTGCACTCGCAAAAATCGGCGGGCGCGTCACTAAGCAGCCGTTTGTTTCACCGGTTGCTGATTTTTACATGACCAATCCGATTGCGCGCGCATCTGCTACGATGGCGGAATGCTCAAAACTGGCGCAGAATAATTATGCAGTGGCGGCGGAGTAACGTTTATGGATTTTGCTTCGACCTACATCTATCCAACACTCTGGATTGTCGGCCAGTCTTTGCTGCTGCTTGTAGGCCTCCTGATTTTTACGGCCTATATTCTCTATGCTGATCGTAAAATCTGGGCCGCTGTACAAATGCGGCGCGGGCCTAACGTGGTCGGGCCTTGGGGCTTACTGCAATCCTTTGCGGATTTGCTGAAACTTGTCCTTAAAGAGCCGATCATTCCCGCCTCTGCCAGCAAGGTGATCTTTATTCTTGCGCCCATGTTGTCGGCAACTCTGGCGCTCGTGGCGTGGGCTGTTATCCCTGTTAGTGACGGTTGGGTCATGGCCAACATCAATGTCGGCATTTTGTTCGTGTTCGCGGTGGCTTCGCTCGAAGTCTATGGGGTCATCATGGCGGGTTGGGCTTCCAACTCCAAATATCCGTTTTTGGGTGCGCTGCGCTCCGCCGCACAAATGGTCTCTTATGAGGTCTCTATCGGCTTTGTGATAATCACTGTTCTGCTCTGCGTTGGTTCCCTGAACCTCACTGATATCGTGGTGTCGCAGCAGGATGGCTTGGGCACGCGCCTTGGTCTGCCAAACTCGTTCTTGGATTGGTATTTACTTCCTCTGTTTCCGAAGTTTGTCATCTTTTTCATCTCATCGTTGGCTGAAACCAACCGTCCGCCATTTGATTTGGTGGAAGCCGAATCGGAGCTGGTTGCTGGCCATATGATTGAATATTCATCGACACCGTTTTTGCTGTTTTTGCTCGGTGAATATATTGCGATTTTGCTGCTCTGCTCTCTCGCAACAATTTTATTTTTGGGCGGCTGGTTGCCGCCGCTCAACATCGCGCCATTCACTTGGGTGCCGGGCATTATCTGGTTCATGCTCAAAGTGTTTTTCATGTTCTTCATGGTGTCAATGGCCAAAGCCATCGTGCCGCGATACCGCTACGACCAGTTGATGCGTCTGGGCTGGAAAGTGTTTCTGCCAATTTCGTTGGCATCGGTCATCATAGTTGCGACGTTCCTCAAAGTGATGGGTTGGGCTTGATATGAGTGCTTTTACAAACACTGCTAAATCCCTGCTTTTGCTCGAGTTCATCAGCGCTTTCAAAGTCGCGATGAAGCAATTTTTCGCACCGAAAGCGACTTTGAATTACCCGCATGAAAAGGGCCCGCTTTCGCCGCGCTTTCGGGGTGAGCATGCACTGCGCCGTTACCCGAATGGCGAAGAGCGTTGCATCGCCTGCAAATTGTGTGAAGCGATTTGCCCGGCACAGGCGATCACCATCGAAGCTGGCCCACGCCGCAATGATGGCACCCGCCGCACAGTGCGTTACGATATTGATATGGTGAAATGCATCTATTGCGGGTTTTGCCAGGAAGCTTGCCCAGTAGATGCCATTGTCGAGGGGCCAAACTTTGAGTTTGCCACTGAAACGCGCGAAGAGCTGTATTATGACAAAGACAAATTGCTGGCCAATGGCGATCGTTGGGAGCGTGAAATCGCCCGCAACATCGCCGCCGATGCGGCGTACAGGTAACCGGTAGGATGGCTGAGCAAAAACCCAACCCAATTCGTATTCTAGACCATCCAGCGTTTTACGCGGCTGGATCAGTCATAGCGGTTCTGGGTAATGTGTTTGGCTATTTTGATTTTTATTATGTGATGTTCTTGCTCGCTGTTGCAATCTACGGAACTGTCATGTGGTTTAGAAAACGGCCTGCCACTTAAATTCAAATTTGCGGTCGAAGTTGGTTTATCAATGGGTGGACGGGGCAGGGGGCCTCGTCTAATAGGCAGTATAGAATGACTGCTGCAACGACTCGGGAAAACGCCTCGCTAGAATGGCGGCACCCACACAGCTAAGGGGCGTCTCCGGCACCGGAGAGTGAAAATCATGGTGATGCTCTCAGGCATTCAAGGCGCGTTTTTCTACCTGTTTTCGCTGGTGGCAATTGCTTCAGCCGTAATGGTGATTGTCGGTAAAAACCCGGTTCACTCTGTGCTGTTTCTCATCCTTGCATTCGTCAATGCCGCTGCTTTGTTTTTGCTTACGGGCGCTGAGTTTTTAGCGATGATTTTGATCGTGGTCTATGTCGGCGCAGTAGCAGTTTTGTTTCTGTTTGTGGTGATGTTGCTTGACGTCGACTTTACCGAACTTCGCTCCGG
>JANMFT010000198.1:0-6506 GCA_031374255.1 Limoniibacter sp.
CCGTGATCATGGCTTCAGCCGCAGCCAGAACGCCGGGGCGTGCATTGCGATCTTTTAATTCAACTGCTTCTTCTATTGCCTGCCGCAAAATAGCGCGCTGGGCTGGCGTGTAGCTGCAACTCGCCCACGAGCCAGTTTCAACAAAGCCAAGTCCATCTGTTTTGATGAGCGCCAGATCAATGCCATCCATTGATGTGCCGCTCATCAGACCAATAGCTCTATAAACCTTGTCTGGCAGTTCTTGGTTTGGCAGTTCTTGGTCTTGCAATTTTTGCCTCAAGGCTAGAAGTTCAGTCTGCGAGCTTTGGATTATAGCCAAAATCAAAAGGAAAGCCTTATGCGATTTTTCTCAATACTCTTTTGCATTTTCCTTTTTGTTATCCCAAGCCATGCCGAAACCAATGCAGACGCGGATTATGTGCTAACCATTGACGGCGTTGATTATCCGTTTGCGCTGGGAACGGAAACCAAAATTAAGTTGAAGTCCGGTGCAGAAGTGCCAGTGACGCTAAAAAAGAATGAGTTCGGCAAGTTTGCTACGGGCGATTTGTCGTTTGAATTTCCTGGTCAATTCAGTGTTGCTTCAAGCAAAATCGATGACGACATCACACAGCATATTGTTGTTACGGCAACAGGCACACTGATGCTTGTGCAAAACTATAAAGGTGGAATTCCAAGCGGCCTGCTTGATGTGATGTTCGATGAAATGGTGGAGGAACCCAAGGCGATGGGCCTCGATATTGAACGCACGGATATAACCCGCAAAATCGCAGATCAAGCAGAACTTGAAGGCGTGCGGGCGCATTACAAAGGCGGCGGTGACGACGTTACGATTGATATTGTTTTGGCAGAGGCTGGCGACGACGGATTTATGATTTTGACAATGTATGATGAACTGTCGGAACCCAACGAAAAGCCAATAATTGAACGCTTTTGGGGAAGTGTTGCGGTTAAAAACGCGCCAGCACCTTGACCGCAGTCATATATTTATCGATTGGGTTTTGGTGCAAAGGCGGTTTGACAAAAACCTCCTGCCCCCAAAATTTGTAAAGATCATGGCGCAATACAAATCTGATTTTCTCAATGTGCTCAATGAGCGCGGTTTTATACACCAGTGCTCGGATTTTGCAGGGCTGGATGCACTCGCGCATAAAGGCGAGGCCATCGCCTATATTGGCTATGATTGCACGGCACCTTCTTTGCACATCGGCAATTTGCTCACCGCCATGCTGCTGCATTGGCTGCAACAAACCGACAATAAGCCCGTCACCTTAATGGGGGGCGGCACGACCATGGTGGGAGACCCATCGGGCAAAGATGAAACGCGGGCACTGCGCACCATTGAAGAGATTGAAAGCAATAAAAATTCAATCAAAGGTGTTTTTTCGAAACTGCTGAATTTTGGCGATGGTAAAACCGACGCCATTATGGCCGATAATGCGGAATGGCTGCTTGGCCTCGGTTATATCCAGATGCTGCGTGATGTCGGGCGGCACTTTTCAGTCAACCGAATGTTGACCATGGACTCGGTCAAACTGCGCCTCGAGCGCGAGCAGGAAATGAGTTTCATCGAATTCAATTACATGGTCTGCCAGAGCTATGATTATGTTGAACTCGCGCGCCGCTATGGTTGCAATTTGCAAATGGGCGGCTCTGACCAATGGGGCAATATTGTCAATGGTGTTGACCTTGGCCGCCGGATGGGCACGCATCAGCTTTATGCGCTGACAACACCGCTGATGACCACCTCGTCCGGTGCGAAAATGGGCAAAACTGCCAAAGGCGCGGTGTGGCTTAATGCCGATATGTTTAGCCCGTATGATTATTGGCAATATTTCCGCAACACCGAAGATGCTGACGTTGGTACGTTTTTGAAGCGATTTACGGTTATGCCGATGGATGAAATTCGGAGGCTTGAAGTGTTACAAGGCTCGGACATTAATGAGGCCAAAAAGATTTTGGCAACTGAAGCAACTGCGCTTTTGCACGGCCGGGTTGCTGCCAATATGGCTGCCGAAACCGCACGTAAAACTTTTGAAGAGGGCGTTATGGCAGATAATTTGCCTACGATTTCGGCAGATGGAGTGTTGGTTGGCGATGGTATTGGCTTGCTGGCTTTGCTTGTTAAGGCAGGTCTTGCAAGCACGAACAGTGAAGCCCGGCGGCACATTCAAGGCGGCGCTGTGCGAGTGAACGATGTTGCAGTCAGTGATGAAAAGCGTGGAATATCCACTTCCGATTTAACAGTTGATGGCGTGATCAAATTGTCCGTCGGAAAGAAAAAACACGTTTTGGTTAAGCTCTGATCACTCAAATATCTGACGGAAAACACCAGGTGCAATCATCGAGATTGGATTTACAAACACTTTGGGGTTTTTAGCATCGCCCGCCAGTTGATACGTAATGCCGATCAGGCCCGCTTTGTTGCCTGAGCCGAGGAGCAAACCCAAAATCGGTATTGAGCCAACAATGCGGTTTAAACCCCGCGCCGGCATAAACGTTCCGCGTAAGTCCATTTTGCCGGTTGCACTTAAAACCACTCCTTCGGCAGTAGCGCCAACATTTGCGCCCCGGACAATTCCATTTTGCAAACGTATTGTGCCACTGTCGAGAACAACGTCGCCTTGGGCTAATTCAAATTTGGCTTTTGCTCCGGCAAGATCAGCCTGGGTAGCTTCTGCCAAACTTGCAGAACCTTTTGCCTGCTCACTTGCCAATTTTGCAAGGCGCGATTCACCCACCACCGTAAAATCACTGATAGATACCGGCCCGGCCAAGCCGCTTTCGCCAGCAACTTTGAAGTCTGTGGCTAAAGTTCCGCCAACCATTCGCTTATACAAATCAACAAAACGGAGTGCGGCACCGGCATTGCCCGTTTGTACAATCAGCCTGCCATTGCCACCGCCTGTCCGCGATAAATCAATTGAACCACCATTTTCGAAATTACCGCTGAGGGAAAAAGCTGAATTTTTGCCAGGCGTAAAACCAATATCTGCATTTAGAACCACTTCATCGTTGAACCCAATCAACCGGCCGATTTTACCGCTTACTTCAACGGCTTGAACACTTAGGTTTTTGCGCGGTTGGCGGCCGGGCAGAAGTTGTTTCATGATTGAGCGGGCATCAAGTTGCGTTCCGCCTAGGTCTGCACTCATAGCCTCGCCATCGCGCTTTAAGTTTAACGAAAAATTGTCACCGGGGTTTAGCCGCACGTTTTTAAGATTAGCTGATCGTAAAGCCCCGTTGCTGATTTGCAGTTTGCCACTGCCTTCAAGACCGCGGCCGGACATTTGCAAATTTGAAATAGAAATGTTCGGGCCATCTTGCTCAAAAACAAAACTGGCTTTCGCACTGACACCAGCGCCTTTTTCCCAGTTGAAGGGCACCACACGCAAAACTGCCTTGGTCAGATCAAGCTCAACAATTGCTGAATTACTCGCCCCTTTAATATTGGCTGAAACAGGCCCGCTTAGAAAATCTTTTAAACCCGGAGCAAGTTTGTCACGGATCGCATCATTAAGCGTAAGAATAATTTCTTGGGTTCGCTTCTCCGTAGAACCGGGCTTTTCACTTATAATTATTTTAGCGGGAATTCCGCTAAGCTCCGCATCCAAACGAACATTCACCTCATCATTATTGGCTTTGATTGTGCCTGAAGCATTGCTGATTTTCTGGCCATTGACCGTTTTAGCAACTGAGAGACCGCTAACTTCAACACTCACCTGATATTCAGGTGGCGGGGCTTTTTGTCCTAGAGCAGGCAATTTCAGCTGAAAAGTGCCCTTGGCATCCGCTGTTCCGGATAGATCCGAGGGTGACACGGTTTCATCTGCAAATGCATTGATCGGTTTTTGCGCTGCTATTTCTGCTACCACACCGGCCCCACCAGACAGCGCGACTTTGAGTTCTGCTGCAACCGGAGCTTTGTGTGTATCGGCAATCGTAAAACTTGAGGGTTTGAGCGAGGCTGTATTGCCGGATGGCAGCAATATTGTGCCTGTCTCGACCGAGATATCGACAGCAACTCCATCAAAACGCACGCGGCCCTTTGCTTCACGCACCGGTGGAAGTTCGCCAAAAGTATTGAACTCTGCATCTTCAAGATCGCCGCTTCCGGTAAGTTGTTGACGTTCAAGAAAAGTTTTTGAACCGATTTTTCCCGGCGGCAATTGCAGCTCAAGGCGCATATTGCTGATCATTCCAGAGTTCACACGCTGCATAACAATTCGTCGCGGTGTCGGTGCCGCAAAGCGGGGCCATATTTTTTTAAAATCGCGCACCGGCATTTTATCAGAGATCAATGCAAGATAGAGCGCGGGTGTGACATCCGTGAACAAGAGCGACGCTGCGCCACGCATTACCGATCCGTTTGCATCGGCGATAAACTCATCTACGGCCAATCGCCTTTCCGAAGGGGCATAGGTTCCGGATATCTTACCGGCAAGCGATAAAGGGCCATCGGTATTATCGGCCGAGTCCATTGTGGAGGGTTGGAACACCAATTCATAGCGGTAACGCGGCGTTTCACCTTTGAGCTCCGGACTTGGCGTATAGCGCGCTGGTGCAAAAGCGCCGTCAAAATTGAAGGTCGACCGGTTTACATTTATGACGCCGCGCCCGATTTCAAAAACACCGCTGCCCCGGTTTAGCTTGCCATTTATGATGGCATCCATTGTGTAGTCACCGAGCGCGCCAAACGTGCAATTGGCTTTGCTCAGTGCGGCATCAAAAGAGGCCAACCCATTTGACGACGCCACTTCAAACCCAACAAAGCCATTGCAGTTTCTCGGCTTAAAATCTGGTGATTGCGGCGCAAACTGCCGGTTAAATGGAACCGGATCCAGTGTTATCCTGTAGGGTGTGGCTTTGCCATCAGCACGGGTTTGTCCGACTGCACCTGTCAGTTTTGTGGACCAATCCCGGTTTGAAATGACCGCGTTAAACGCAAATTCACCGGACGCAATTTTTGACGCGGTCAGTTGCTCGATCAAAATTGACGGGGCAGTTTCACCGCGTCCAAAGATCAGTTTGGTATTTGCCGCACGAATGACCAGATCAGGGTTTGATTGGAGACGGTTTGAGATTGTCGCTGCAGCAATATCCAATGCTGTTGAAACCAAAGCAGGATCAATAAGTCCATCAGGGCCAAGAACGCTTTGAGTTAAACTCGCGCCTTGGCCGCCACCCGGTGCAAGGTTCATTTCTGCGTCTGATAGAGACAGGTTCGTCAGCTCAATTTTGCCCGTTAAAAGGCTGAGCATTGAGATCGCAAACGATCCATTGCCTTGCGCGAGCAAAGGCAGATTTGTTTTTGCGTTTAGTATTGAAATCCCTTCGATTTTCACGCTGGCAATACCGTTGCCAAAAAAACTGAGGGAGGCGGACTGAAGATTGGTCAGATAGCCTTCGCCAGCCAGACGCGCGATTTGTTGTTTTGCCAAGGCAGTGACACGATCTTTGCTCAAAAACGCTGCCAAGCCGGAAGCGGCTATCGCTGTAACAATCATGAATGCGGCAATACTCACCAGTAAACGGCGAAACGCACTTGCCCGCCGTCTGCGTGGTGCAATCATTGGCTTTGTTTGTTGCGCAGCCGCCGAAGGCAAAGCATCCAAAGCGGGGTTATCGCCGCGTTTATGCCAAATGCGTTTGAACGGTGGTTGGATGGTGTTTTCCTCGCAAAACTGAATCGATGCAGTAGACGCTACAGCACCGAGGCCTATATCTGGAAACGAAGATATCTATTTTGAGGCAAGGAACACAAAAATGTCAGAACTGAAAACCGGAATGAATGCACCCGCCTTTAACCTGCCCGGTAGTTCAGGCGCAATTTATTCGCTGGAAGACTATAAAGGCGGGCCATTGATACTCTATTTTTACCCGAAAGACGATACTTCAGGGTGCACTGTTGAAGGATTGGACTTTACAGCGCTGAAAGCCGAGTTTGCGGCAGTTAACGCAAAAGTGCTCGGTGTGTCACCCGATAGCCCTGCCAGTCACGATAAGTTTTGTAAAAAGCATGGTCTCGGAATTGACCTTGCATCTGACGAAAGCAAAGCGATGCTGGAGGCCTATGGTGTTTGGACCGAGAAAAGTATGTATGGCAAAAAATATATGGGCGTTGAGCGCACGACTTACCTGATCGACAAAAACGGCGTCATTGCCAAAATTTGGAACAAGGTGAAGGTTCCTAACCATGCCTCTGAAGTGCTCGAGGCTGCCAAAACATTGTGAAAAGCAATTTTGAGAGAGATACTCCCGTAAAATCAAGCCTTTATTAACCCTAACAGAGTGTAATCAAAGCCAGTTATTGTTTCGAAACTGGTGGCTTTTGTGGCTCAAGCGTCTGGTAATCACGGTATTTTTGGCAAGCGCAGCGAACCGCATACGATTATTATCGCACAGGGCGACCGTATCCGTCATTTCACGGTTAAACCGTGGATTATGGCTGCAGCAGGAACTGTTGCGGTGGCTTTTGCCGCCGGTTACTTGATGGCAACCAGCTA
>JANMFT010000398.1:0-16734 GCA_031374255.1 Limoniibacter sp.
GGCTAATCCCAAAGACGCAAAAACTGCAATGGCAGAATTAGTTGCAGGTGCAAAGGCGCGGATGACCAACGACACTGATTGGTTGGCAAAGGTTCCACAAGCGCATGATGGCGAAGTTGCGCTCACAATCAGCGATATAGCCCGCGAACCTCAGCCGAATGAATTGCTCTACCGCCCGCAGCATTTGGCGTTGGGCATAGGTTGTGAGCGTGGCGCTGATGCAGCGCATGTTTTGGCTTTGGCGAAGAAGAGTCTCGCAGATGCCGGTCTGGCTGAAGAGGCCGTGGGTGTGGTCGTTTCGCTTGATGTGAAAGCCGATGAACCGGCAATGCATGCCGTTGCCGCGCATTTCAAAGTGCCGCTCCGCGTGTTTGATGCCGCAACACTGGAGGCCGAAACACCGCGCTTGGCCAACCCGTCAGATGTTGTGTTTGCCGAAGTTGGAACACACGGCGTTGCCGAAGCTGCAGCGTTGGCGGCTTCAGGGCCGGATGGCGAGTTGGTCGTTGAGAAACACAAAACTGCCAAAGCGACCTGCGCTGTCGCCCGCGCGCCCGCGCCCTTCACTTTGGCCAATATGGCGGGGCGAAAACGCGGCACGCTTTATGTTGTTGGTATTGGCCCTGGCAGTGATGATTGGCGCTCGCCGGAGGTTACAAAGCTGGTTTCTAAGGCCACCGATCTTGTTGGTTATTCGTTGTATCTGGATTTGTTGGGGCCGCTTACCGTCCAAAAAACCCGCCATGATTTCCCGTTGGGCCGCGAAGAGGACCGCGTTCGTCATGCAATGGAATTGGCAGGCGAAGGCAGGGAGGTTGCGCTGGTGTGTTCCGGTGATGCCGGCATCTATGCAATGGCGACATTGGTGTTTGAGTTGCTGGCCAAAGGCGGTTTAACGCCTGCTGCTATGCGTATCGAGATTTTGGTCTCGCCCGGCATTTCGGCGTTGCAGGCCGCAGCTGCACGGGCCGGTGCGCCGCTTGGCCATGATTTTTGCACGATCTCATTGTCCGATTTGTTGACACCGTGGGCCGATATTCAAACCCGCGTTAAGTCTGCGGCGGAAGCTGATTTCGTGATTGCCTTTTACAACCCTGTATCGATGAAACGTCGCACGCAATTGGCTTATGCGCGCGATGTTTTGCTTAAACATAGACCTTTTTCAACGCCGGTGATTTTGGCAACCAATTTGGGTCGTGATGGCGAAACCGTGCGCATTGTACCGCTTGGCGAACTCAATATTGACGATGTAGATATGTTGACGGTTGTGATTGTTGGCTCATCTGAAAGCCAAACAGTGACGACTGGTGATGGGCGGGTTTGGGCATACACGCCAAGGGGTTATGCGGGGAAACAGGGGACGGGGATGGGATGATGAAAGTCCCAGTAATGAAAGTTTTGTGTGCTTGATATTGAATTTGAAGAATAAGTCGAAATGCCAAAGCCCCCCTCCCCCTTGTGGGGAGGGATACAGGGTGGGGGTGTTACAGCGGAGAAAAAACAAATGACCGTCTATTTCATTGGCGCAGGGCCGGGCGCGCCTGACCTCATCACCGTGCGTGGGCTGAAACTCATCGAGCGTTGCATGGTCAATCTTTATGCTGGTTCTCTGGTGCCTGAGGAGATTGTCAAAGCAGCACCCGAAGGTGCGCGTGTGCTTGATACGGCGTCGATGCATCTTGACCAGATCATTGCGGAGATTGAAGCTGCGCACACAGCGGGGCTGGATGTGGCGCGGGTGCATTCGGGCGACCCGTCGATTTATGGCGCGGTGGCCGAACAGATCCGCAGGCTGGACGCGCTTGATATTCCATTTGATATCGTGCCCGGTGTCCCAGCTTTTGCTGCCGCAGCGGCGCGTTTGGGAGCGGAATTGACACTGCCGGAAATTGCGCAGACGGTAATTGTCACCCGCACCGGCATGAAGGCATCGTCGATGCCCGAGGGCGAAAGTTTGGAAGAGCTTGGCCGCTCCAAAGCCACGCTTGCCATTCATTTGTCGATCCGCAATTTGGATTATATCCGGCGCTCACTTGAGCCCCATTATGGCGCAGATTGCCCTGTGATCATTGCCTATCGTGTAACGTGGCCCGATGAGTTGATCATCCGAACGACGCTGGCTGAAATGAAGGAAAAGGTGCGTGAAGCTAAAATCACGCGGACTGCTTTGGTGTTGGTAGGGCAAGTCTTTGGCGAAGTGCATTTCAGGGATTCCGCGCTTTATGATGCTGATTTTGCCCATGTGCTGAGGAACAAGGGTAAGAAGAAAGCGGCGTAATTGGATTTCAGTTGTCATCCTCGCGCAAGCGGGGATCCAGCTTTCTTTTGAAGGCTGTCGCAATAAAGCTGGATTCCTGCCTGCGCAGGAATGACGGCAGAGATGGAAACTAAAAAATTGCGGCCAAAACCAATGTCACGCCAAACAGCAACCAAAGCAGACGGTCGTAAACCAATAGTGCTTTGGTAATTTCGGGTGTTCCGAACTTCTTGTCCCCGGCGTCATTCAAATACGGCGCGTCTGCCATGTCGCCCTTAGCGCCCTTGGCGTAAACGCGGGGGCCGCCAAGTGCCACATCAAGTCCGCCCGCAAAGGCGGCTTCAGGCCAACCGGCGTTGGGTGATTTGTGCAATTTTGCGTCACGGCGCATCACGCTAAACGCACGTTCAGCTGTTTGGCGGCCATCAACCCACGCAAACGCGGCGCAGGCCAGAATGCCAGTGAAGCGGGCAGGAATGAGATTGACCAGATCATCCAGCCGCGCCGCCGCCCAACCGAAATCCAAATAGCGCTCGGATTTGTGGCCGATCATAGAATCAGCTGTGTTGATGATTTTGTAGGCGATCAGCCCGGGAAGGCCAAACGCCACATAGGCAAGGGCAGGGCCGATAACACCGTCGGACGTATTTTCGGCAAGGCTCTCAATTGCTGCGCGGGCAACACCAGCTTTATCGAGCGATTTGACATCGCGCCCAACGATCATGGCAACGGCTTTGCGCCCGCTTTCAACGCCATCCTCAAGATCTTTGCGGACGGCATCGACATGATCAGACAGGCTTTTTTGCGCAAGCAAAACGGCAACAATGCCAACTTCAACAAGCGTGCCGACGGAACCGAAAAGTCCCAAAACTTTGCTGGCAAAACTTGCCGTTACCCAACCTGCAATCACTAAACCTGCGACCAGAATTATGCCAGCGCGCTTCTTTTGTGCAGGCGTGCCTTGAATTGGGTAAAGCGCTTTTTCTGCAGCCTCTATGCCTTTGCCAAACCAGACCACAGGGTGGGGATATTTTCGCCACAACCAGTCTGGGTCGCCGACATAGCGGTCAAGCAACAAGGCCAAAGCCAAAATCACGAAATGCATTTCGCTCATCATGTGCCCAAGCCTGCGCTTAACGCGGAAGCAAGGCGGGCGCGCTCAACATCATTTTTGCAGAGGCCAAGACGCAGCCAATTGGGCCGGTCAGCAAAGATGCGTGTCAGAATGCGATGGTGAGCAAGTGCCTCGTAAACAGCGCTCGCATCAGGACAATTGATCAAATGAAATAAACCGGTGTCGGCAATTAAAGTTAGACCTAACTGTTCAAATACAGCACGCTGCGCCGTTGAATTCGTTCGGATCGATAGCGCAGTTTTAACATGCATTTCTCTATCACGAAGGCACGCCGCACCGATAGTAAGTGCGGGCCCGCTTACCGCCCATGGGCCAAGATGTCGGTTCAGAATTGCAATATCGTCAGCATGGCCAGCGGCAAAACCGAGGCGCACGCCCGCAAGGCCGAAGAATTTACCAAAAGATTTGAGCACCAAAAGCCCGCGCATTCCAGCATATGACTTAACTGAAACTTCGGGCGTCAGGTCGCAAAACGCCTCATCGACGATGAGCAGGCCACCTTTATCTGCGAGACTATTGGCAAGGTTGATCAGCACATCTGGCGGCACAATTTTGCCATCCGGATTGTTCGGATTGACGAGAATGACAACGGTTTCATCTTGCACATCGTTTATTGAATTGATGATTCTATTTCCGCCGCCAAGTGTCTGAAAAACATGCGCATATTCACCGTAGGTCGGGCTGAAAATAGCCGCCTTTTTGCCGGGCCGAAGGTTCGGCAAAAGCTGGATGATTGCCTGAACTCCAGGTGCTGCTATCAAAGCTGCACTTTGTGGAAAATAATAAGACTTTCGTGCCGCAGCTAGGCAATTCTCCATCAAATCCGCATCTGGCAAAGCTTGCCAAACTGAAGAACCCAGCTTCGGCAGAGGCGCTGGAACCGGATTGATGCCGGTCGATAAATCGATCCAATCGGCTTTGCTTCCGCCGTACTTTTTTACCGCAGCATCCAATGCGCCCCCATGGGCAATTGTGTTTGTGTCACCCATCAATCGTCTTCGTCAAAAGGTAATCCGGCGGCACTAAATTGCACATCACTGCGGTCGATCAAATGCATGAATGAGCCATAAACGCGGCCCTCAACCAAACCTGCTTGGCCAATGTTGTTGTCCAGTGCGTCGCGGACTTCAAACACGCGCGCACCTTCTTCGCTCACAATCGATGTATAGTGAAATTCGTGCGCGTTAAAACCGCCGCGAAAGCCGAGGCCATCGCAGAACCGGATGCGCCTGTATCCAAGATGCAATTTGCGTTTTTCAAATGAGGTTGTCAGGCCAAGAAAGCCGAGCATTTTGTGAGCAGTCCCGCTGGCATCAATCAGGCTTTCACCAAGCACCATGTAGCCTCCGCATTCGCCGTAAATCACAGCGCCACGTTCACGCGCGGCTTTCATGCCATCAATGAATTGTTCTGCTTTTGCCAAAGTCGCAGCGTGCAATTCAGGGTAGCCGCCGGGCAGACAGATTGCGTCGGCGTTTTCATGTGGGGCTTGGTTTGCAAGTGGTGAAAAGAATGAGAGTTCAACGCCTTGGCGCTGCCAACCTTGCAACAAATGGTTGTACGAAAATGCGAACGCGGCGTCTTTTGCTATGGCCAGTTTTTTGCCCGGTGCTTTTAGTCGTGGCACGGCAGCAGATGCTACAAATTGCGTAAAACGCGCGGCAATGCGTGTGAGTTGACCGAAATCAACAGCCTCTGAAACCATTTTCGCGCAGCGTTGAATAAAGGCTTCCAAATCGGAATGCTCGCCAGCTTGAACCAAACCCAAATGGCGGCTGGGAAGGCTTACATCAGCAGCGCGGGCGATGACGCCTAAAATCGGCGTGCGTAAAACTTCTAAAGCATTGCGCAACATGGCCTCATGGCGCGGGCCGCTGACATTGTTGAGAATGACGCCTGCCACATCAATCGATGTGGAATGCTCACGGAAACCACGGACAATGGCGGCCACGGAATGCGACATGCGCGCGCAATCCACCACCAGAAGCACTGGCAGTTGCAGCGTTGCGGCAAGATCAGCGGTGGAGCCTTTGCCGTCGGCGCTCGCATCGTAAAGGCCCATCATGCCTTCAACTATGAGCATCTTGCCGCCTTCGCTGGCACGAGATGCAAGCGCGGTAATCAAATCGGGCCGCATCGCCCACGGATCTAGGTTGATGGCAGGTGAACCGCAGGCAGCCTCAAGATAAGCAGGGTCGATAAAATCAGGCCCGGTTTTGGCGGCAGCAACGGAAAGGCCGGCGTCACGCATAGCGCGGAGCAAGCCCAATGTAATAGTTGTTTTGCCCGAGCCGGTGTGCGGCGCTGCAATCAGAAGTCCTCTCATCCGGCCCGATAATCCCTTTTATTTTGATGCTTGCGCCTAACAGTTAAACGGTTCGGCTTGCAACACACTCTCGATAAAACGTTTATTCGCTGTAACAGGTTTGGCACAATCATCCGGGTTGGTTATACAGTGCCATGGTTGAACATGAAGTGCCGGACAGCAATCGAAAGCCTGATGCGGGGCAGGGCGAAGCGTTGCGCCGTGGCTGGACTACCGGGGCCTGCGCCACTGCGGCCACAAAAGCAGCCCTGACGGCGCTGCTTATCGGTGAGTTTCCAGATCCGGTAACAATTGTGCTCCCCAAAGGTGAGAGGCCCAGCTTTCCGCTGGCACGTGAAAGCCGCGATGAAACTTCTGCAATGGCGGGCATAGTTAAAGACGCTGGCGACGACCCGGATGTCACGCACGGCGCTTTGGTTTGGAGCCGAGTCCGTTTACTCCCAGCTGGGAAAGGCGTTGTCTTCAAAGCCGGTGAAGGTGTGGGAATCGTCACCAAATCCGGGCTGCCGATTGGTGTTGGTGAGCCCGCAATCAATCCTGTGCCGCGCCAAATGATGCAGAGTGTTATCGAAGAAATATGTGCGGTGCACGGCGTGTCCCAAGACGTCGAAATCACCATCGGAATTGAAGATGGTGCTGCTCTCGCCTTAAAAACATGGAACCCGCGTTTGGGTATTGTTGGCGGGCTTTCGGTGCTTGGCACCACCGGCATCGTGCACCCGTTTTCATGTTCGGCTTGGATCCACTCCATTCATCGCGGCATTGATGTTGCCCGTGCAAACGGTCTTTCCCGTGTGATTGCCGCAACGGGTTCAACCTCAGAAAATGCGGCGCAGGCGATTTATAATCTACCGGAAATCGCGCTGATTGATATGGGTGATTTTGCCGGTGGTCTTCTCAAATATCTGCGTGTCAATCCTGTGCCAGCACTGACAATTGCCGGTGGCTTTGCCAAGATGGCGAAGCTCGCAAACGGCGCATTGGATTTGCATTCCGGGCGAAGCCAAGTGGATTTGCAATCGTTGCTGGATAGTGTCGAAGGGTTATTGGCTGATAAAAACCGGCCATTGACGGACGATTTGGGGAGTAGAATTCTCGGTGCAAATTCAGCGATGGATGTTCTCGAAATTACTTTAGATTTGGGCGTTAATCTGCCGCTGGAAATAGCGCGGCTGGCCCATAAGGTTTCAGTTGAGACATTGCGAAATGCGCCAGTGGAGTTGGAGATTATCGTGTGCGCCCGTGATGGCAAAGTGCTCGCCCGTTATGGGTTTTAAGGTTTCGAACATTGCTGCAATTCCGGCCTTGCTGTCGATAAACAGCAAAGTGCTGATCCTTGGCGGCATACGTGAAGCGGCAGATTTAGCGGAGATTTTGGTCGGGCAGGGCCACAATGTAATCAGTTCACTCGCAGGCCGGACAAAGGAACCGTTTCCCATTATTGGTGAGGTGCGCGTTGGCGGGTTTGGCGGTGCTGAAGGTTTAGCGGAGTTTGTTCAGGTCAACGCGATTGATGTTTTGATTGATGCGACGCATCCGTTTGCCGGACGTATATCAGCCAATGCCATAAAAGCGGCGGAGATATCAAAAGTTCAATTGATCGTTTACGCCCGCGTAGCTTGGCCAAAGCAGGCTGGCGACACTTGGCTTGAGGTCGAAACACTTGAAGCAGCGCTGGATGCCATTCCCCCACTTGCCCGCGTTTTGCTTGCACTTGGAAGCCAGCATATTGCAAAATTTGCAGCACGTGATGATGTGCACTTTTTGGTGAGAATGGTGGATGAACCGGTGTTGCCATTGGTGTTGCCAGAGCACACTTTAGTGATTGGAAAGCCCGGCGATATTGTTGCTGAAAAGCAACTTCTGGCGGAACATCACATTACACACATTATCTGCCGCAATTCGGGCGGGTCTGGCGCTTACGCAAAAATCGAAGCGGCCAGACAGCTGAGTTTGCCCGTAATCATCATCAATCGTTGACGCTTTCGGACCAATTGCTCCTCATGACCTTTCAATTTCGGCGCCCATTTCGTTTTTTCGCTTTGTTTCTCGTAACGGTGTTGCTCGCCAGCTGCGGCAAAGATGATAGCATGTTGACTGCCGATGTGATGTCACCCGCTCCAGCAACTCTGGTTGATGTTCTGGTGTCGACCTTGCGCGCGCCGGATAATGACCCGCAAATTCTGTTTTCTGCCAGCCGCTCAAAGGCGTTGTCATTTGCCGAAGTAACCGTGTCGGTGCCGAATGACCGCAAACCCGGTAGCCTCAATTTTCCCGGGCGTTCGGTGGATTTGGCGACAGATTTTGCTGCGGTTCGTATTGCTCGTATGAACAACCAAAGTGATTTTGTCGGCCGCATAAATAAGCAATTGGAAACAAAACCAAGCGGTGAAAAGCGCGTGTTTGTGTTTGTGCATGGCTATAATGTGAATTTTGCTGCCGGTGTTTTCCGCCATGCGCAGTTAATGAAAGATTACCAAGTACCGGGCGTAGCGGTGCACTTTTCTTGGCCCTCTGCAGATAGTGTTGGGCTTTATTTATACGACCGTGACAGTGCGGAATTTGCCCGCGAGGGACTTGTTAAAACGCTTGATCTGGTGCGCAAAAGCAATGCGACGCAAATTGTTTTGCTGGGCCATTCGATGGGTGGTTTCTTGGTCATGGAAACGCTTCGCACCGCAAGTCTGCGCGGTGATACGGGCCTGATCCGCTCGCTTGAAGCCACCATTTTGGCAGCACCTGATATTGATGTCGATGTCTTCAATCAGCAATTAGATGCGCTGCAACCTATGCCGGAACCGTTTATTGTGATGGTTTCCTCCAAAGACCGCGCACTGCAATTGGGCCAACGCTTGCGTGGCGGCAGCCCTCGTGTAGGGGAAGGCACCGACATTGAGGATATGCAGGCACGCGGTATTATCGTCATTGATCTTTCTACTTCTGACAGTGCAGACCGGTTGAACCATTCAACTTTTGCCGGTTCGGAAACCTTACGAAAACTGATGACCAGCGGCGTTCTTGACCCGCTTGTTGAAGGCAATTGACGCTACTTACATTGCTAATCAGTTGTATTCTCAGGAATGGTGATGTTTTAGTGCTGTTTAATTTTGTTTGGCTGGCCGCAATAGCACTAACCGTCAAACTTCATATCTTTAAAGGTTAATCAAATGTCTCCGCAAACATTCCGCTTGGCCGCTGTGCTCGGGCTTCTCTCATGTGTTGGCCCGTTTGCCATTGATATGATTCTGCCTGCTATGCCGACTTTGGCTGCTGATTTTGGTGCAACCGTTGGGGCGGCGCAAATCACGCTGACCGCTTTCTTTTTGGCGTTTGGCGTTTCGCAATTGGTATGGGGGCCATGGTCTGATGCTGTTGGGCGCAAACTGCCGCTTTATGTAGGCCTCATTATTTTTGCGATTGGCTCTCTTGCCTGCGCCTTTGCACCAACGATGAATTGGTTGATTGCAGCGCGGTTTTTGCAAGGCATAGGTGCAGCAGTGGTGATGGTGCTGCCGCGCGCGATTATCCGCGACACGACCACCGGTAATGACGCAACGCGCCTGATGGCAACCGTCATGTTGGTAATTTCTGTTTCGCCCATGCTTGCGCCGTTGTTTGGCAGTGCAGTGATTGCATTTGCTGACTGGCAATGGATTTTCATTATTTTGGCGATTGCAGCGCTTGCCAGTATGGCCCTGACGGCAACAATGTTGCCGGAAACGCTGAAAGACAGAGACAAAGTTCCGGTCAACTTTGCCAATATGGTTGCAGGCACAAAGACTTTGCTATCGTCAAAAACATTTATGGGCCTGACGTTCATCGGCGGCTTTGGCATGGCCAGCTTCTTTGTATTTATTGCTTCGGCGAGTTTTGTTTACACGCAGCAATATGGCCTGACACCAACGCAGTTTTCAATTGCGTTCGCTATTAACGCCATCGGCTTTTTCGGTGCATCACAGCTTGCGGCAAATTTTGGTGAACGCTTCGGTATGAAGACCGTAATCGCCTATGCCAGCGCCGGTTTTGCGGTGTTCACAATTGGTTTGTTTATGTTGACGCTGGCGGGCTTCACCAGTCTTTACCTGCTGATTTTTATGCTGATTGGCGCAAATGCCTGTTTGGGCCTGATTATACCATCGACCATGGTGATGGCGCTGGACGATCATGGCGAGATTGCGGGGCTGGCTTCATCGATTGGTGGCACACTGCAAATGCTGGCTGGCAGTGCAATGATTGCATTGGTGTCGCCATTCTTTGATGGCACGAGCCTGCCAATGACAGCCGCAATTGCAGCATGTGGCGTTGGTGCGTTTGTACTCAGCCGGTTGGTGTTGGGCGGTGGGAAATTGGTCGCGGCTTGAATTAAGCTGCCAAAATCTTCGCCAAATCGGGCGCGGCATTCACCAATTCCTTGGCTGCATCGGATTGAGGATTATCAAGCACTTGGAAAGTTACACCTTCTTCAACTATTCTTCCTTGGCTCATAACCAAAACGCGGTCGGTGATGGCGCGGGCAACATGCAAATCATGCGTGATAAACAGGCAGGCAAGGCCCAGCGTAGCGTTGAGTTCGGCAAACACATCCAACACTTGGGCGCGTATTGAAACATCCAGAGCTGATACCGGCTCATCGGCTATGATGAGTTTTGGCTGTGTAATAAGCGCCCGCGCAATAGCAATACGCTGGCGCTGGCCGCCGGAAAACTGGTGCGGATAGCGGTTAAGCGCATTTGTATCGAGGCCAACGCGGGAGAGAACATTGCTTGCAAGGCCACGGGCTTCGTCGCGGCTTGGTTTTACATCCAATAAATTCAGCGGTTCGGTCACCAGCCATTCCACAGTCTTGCGAGGATTGAATGAGCCATAGGGGTCTTGAAAAACCATTTGCATTTGCCGCCGTGCAGCCCGGAGTTCAGCTTCGTTTGCGGCGTTGATATTGATGCCACCAAGTTCAATGGTGCCTGACGTGGGCTTGTGAAGCGCTAGGATTATACGGGCGAGTGTTGACTTGCCGCAGCCGGAACGCCCGACAAGCGCAACCATTTCTCCTTCATTGATTGTCAATGAAACTTCATCGACCGCCCGGAAAAATGTTTGTTTGGAAAAAATTGATTTGCGGGGCAGGGCATAATCACGCGTTGCGTTTGACACATTCAGCAAAATCGAGCCCTGGGGCCTTTTAACACGCTTGGGCATATAGGTTGAAGCAGTCGCCAGCTGCCGTGTGTAAGGCTGGCGCATCTCGCGCAAAACCTGCTTGGCGGGGCCAGCCTCAACCACTTTACCATTTTGCAAAATAACAATCTTATCAGCCATCGAAGCTACAACGGCAAGATCATGGCTGATCAACATCAAGCCTGTGCCGCGCTCTTTGACGAGGCTTTTGAGCAAATCAAGAATCTGCGCTTGCAGCACAACATCAAGTGCTGTCGTTGGTTCATCAGCAATCAATAGCTTCGGGTTCAGGGCGCAGGCAATGGCAATGACCACACGCTGGCGCTGCCCGCCGGAAAGTTCATGCGGATATCGGTCGAGTGGGACGTCAACAGGCGGCAGGCCGACACGTTCCAGCATTTGTGCGGCCTTTGTAAGGGCTTCGGCCTTACTGACCTTGGTGTGCCATATAACGCCTTCGGCAACTTGATCACCGATCGTTCTAACAGGGTTCAGCGCCGTCATCGGCTCTTGAAACACCATGCCAATATCGTCGCCGCGAAGGTCGCAAAGATCCGTGTCTTCCATTTCCAACAGGTTGCGCCTGTCAAATAGAATCTCGCCTTCGGCCCCGGCACCTTCCGGTAAAAGTCCTATGGAAGCTAAGGCTGTCATAGTTTTGCCCGAACCGCTTTCACCAACAATACCAAGGATTTCACCGGCTCCAATATCGAAGCTGACATTATCCAGCACGTTAAAATCACCGAATTTCAAAGTGAGATTGCGTATTGAAAGCAGGCTCATTTGCTGCGGCTCAATTTGGGATCGAGAACATCGCGCAAGCCATCGCCCATCAGGTTTAAACCGAGCACCGAAATGACAATAGCAAGACCGGGAAAGAGTGCAGTATGCGGGCCGATTGACATCATAGTCTGCGCTTCTGCCAGCATGCGACCCCAGCTTGGTGAAGGCGGCTGCGCTCCAAGGCCCAGATACGACAGACCAGCTTCCGCCAGAATACCAAGTGAAAATTGGATGGTGCCTTGCACAATGAGCAAGTGCATCATGTTGGGCAGAATATGTTCGAGCGTGATCTGCATCCGGCTTTTGCCAGCAGCCCGGGCAGCCAAAATGAAATCACGCGGCCAGATCGCCATTGCGCCTGCACGCGCGACGCGGGCAAAAACCGGGATATTGAAAATTCCAATCGCGATAATTGCATTGACTGCACCGGGGCCGAAAATCGCAGTGATCATTACGGCGGAAAGCAGTGCCGGAAACGCGAACACGACATCATTGCCGCGCATCAGGCTTGCGTCGATCAGCCCGCCGCGCGCTGCGGCCCAGCAGCCAAGTGGCACACCTATGATGACGCCAATTCCGACGGCAACCAAAGCGACAGCAATAGAGTTGCGTGCGCCAACCATGATCATTGACAGGATGTCACGACCGAAATGATCTGTACCGAAAAGGTGTGAATGCGATGGCGTTTTCAAGCGCTCAGCGATGGTAACAAGCGACACGTCGTAAGGTGTCCAGACCAAGGAAATCAGGCCTAAGAGAAGAATAATGCTTGTCAAAATCAGGCCAGTCACAAATGCTGGAGAACGCGTCGCCATCGCCCAAACATCGCGCGTCGGCAGAACGGTTATATTCGGATTTGGCAGTGCCATCAGGCGGGCCTGCGCAATCGCGGATCAGCGACGGCATAAAGCAGGTCGACGATCAAGTTCACGACGATCACTGCTAGAACAAGCAGCATCACAACACTTTGCACCACGATCAAATCGCGCTGTGTGATCGCTTGAAATACCATGCGGCCAAGGCCCGGCAAATAAAACGCGTTCTCAATAATGATGGTGCCAGACAGCAGAAAAGAGAATTGTAACCCTAAAATAGTGAGCACCGGTATCATCGCATTTCTTAATGCATGGCGGCGAATGACAAGGTTTCGTGGCAGGCCCTTGGCGCGGGCGGTGCGGATGTAGTCTTCGCCGAGAATTTCCAACAAGGCCGAGCGGGTAACGCGGGCGAGGATTGCAGCCTGTGGTAAGGCCAATGCAATTGCTGGCAATATCAATGCTTTAAATGCAGGAATGAAACCAGTCTCCCAACCCGGAAAACCTCCGGCGGGTAACTTCAGCCATTGGAAGAAACTGAAAGCGGGAGAGAATAATGTTGCAACGCCGCCCCAAAACCCGCCTTGACCAGCCCAAGCCTGTGATTGAAAAGGCAGCAAAACAAAAGCGTAAACCAGCAAAATAGCAAACCAGAAATTCGGCATCGCAATGCCAATTTGCGCTACTCCCATCGACAGACTATCGGCTTTTTTGCCGTGGCGGCTGGCTGCATATAATCCGGTTGGGATAGCGATCATTGTTGAAAGAATAAGCGCTATCAGTGCGAGAGGAAGCGATATACTTACTGCGCCATATATGAGTTCGGAGACCGGCACGGAGTAGGTGTATGAGCGACCCATATTGCCGGTAAGAAAACCTGTCAGCCAAGTAAAATAGCGCTCAAACAAAGGCAAGTTGAGACCCATTTGCTCGCGTAAAGCCTGCACCGCATCTTCGGTGGCGCTGATGCCCATCATTAGCCGCGTCGGGTCGCCGGGCAGCACAATCATCACAGCAAAAACCACCAGCGAGGCTAGAAAAAGCGAGAGGGCCGAGAGACCCAAACGGGAAAAGAAATAGCCGATCATGGCGATGGCACTACAAACAAATGGCAGGCGCCGCCTGCCATTTTGCTTTTCAAAGTCGAAACTCCGCTCATTCCATCCAATGCGCGGCGGTTAGATCAATGGCTTGGATCGGCGCATTTTCCCACAGACCCATCACTTTGGCATCGTGAATACCTGTTTGTGCGAGTTGGAAAATATAGCCGTTGACGGCATCTTCCGTGATGATTTTTTGTGCTTCGCCGAGCAATGTGTTGCGCATTGCCGGATCTGCGGTGGCGTCAAGTTTTGCCATAACCTCATCGAATTTGGCGTTGGCATATTGGAAGTAATAGTCTTTGCGGCCGTAAATGTTGATGTCGTTAGGCTCGGTGTGAGACACGATGGTAAGGTCGTAATCTTTGTTGGTGAAGACCTGATCAATCCATTGCGCCCATTCAACCGGTATAATCTCAAGTTCAATGCCGACTTCACGCAATTGCGCAGCGATAATCTCACCACCGCGGCGCGCATAGGTAACCGGCGGCAATTTCAATGTGGCTTTAAAGCCCGCTGGAAAACCGGCTTCAGCAAGCAGGGCTTTGGCTTTCACAACGTCGCGGGGATACATAGCCGAAAGATCTGTATATGCCGGGTTGTGCGGAGCAAAGTGTGTGTAAATCGGAATGCCTTGGCCGAACATTGCGCCGTCAATCACTGCCTGCCTGTCGATGGTCATAGCGATGGCTTGGCGCACTTTCAGATTATCGAAGGGCGGTTTTTTATTGTTGGTTGAAAGGATAGTTTCGCCTTCGGTCGTCCCAATTGCCACGGTAAAGCGCGCGTCAGACTGAAACTGTGGAACAGCTTCCGGTGCCGGGAAATTCGGGAATACCTGCACATCGCCCGACAATAAAGCAGCGGTAGCAGCAGCAGGGTCAGCGATGATGCGGAATTGCACTTTGTCCAGCATCGCTGGCGTGCCCCAGTAGCTTGGGTTTTTGATCAGTGTAATGGCAGAACCCTTGGCCCAATTATCAAATTTAAATGGTCCGGTACCAACTGGTTTTTCAGCATTGGTTGCGGCGCTGGCGGCATCCACAATCACAGCATCACCCCAGCCGAGATTGTAGAGCAGGCTGCCAACCGGTTTAGAAAGAGTTAGCGTCACAGTTGCAGGATCAACAACCGTTACTGCTGTGATTCCATCAAACAAGGCCTTTTGCGCGTTGGTTGAGTCTTTGGCCATGGCGCGATCAATGGAAAATTTCACATCATCGGCGGTAAAATCAGCACCGTCATGAAATTTCACACCTGTATGAAGTTTGAATGTGTAGGTGAGGCCATCGGCAGAAATATCCCAGCTCGTTGCCAGAGCAGGTTCAACTTCACCGCTTTGGTTGATGCGGGTCAAGCCTTCAAACAGATTGGCATAAGTCACTTCGTCAATTGCAGCGGCGGCACCGGCAGTGGGGTCAAGGTTGGGCGGCTCAAGTGCAATGCCAATCACCAAATCGGTGCGTGCAGCGGCGAAAGACACCGCCGGGAATGCGATAAATGATGAAGCTAAAATCAGAGCGATTTTTGCGCGATAATGCATCGTTAAAATCCAACTTTTGAGACCCAATGGATCTAGCATAATCACCTATCGTCGAAATGTCAGCCAAATTTACGCATTGCCGCGCAATAGCAAATCCAGCGCAACTGCCATCACTTGCGCACTCTCAACCATGTCTTGAATTCCGATCCATTCATCGGGCCGGTGGGCAAGGTCGAGCTGTCCGGGGCCATAGGCGATGCAGTCGTGCAAATGGCCGATACGGGCAATATGCTTTTGATCGTAGGAGCCCGGTGACACCACATAGTCAGGGGCGCGTCCGAAAACCCGCGCAATACCTTTCGCTATCGCCCGTGCCACTGGCGCATCGCGTGAGGTCATCAAAGGTTGCACTTCCATCACGTCCCGGATAGCAAATTCAAACTTGGGACGCTCCCATTTAAGACGGTTCAAAATATCCGTCACTTCCCGCTTTACGTCTGAAATGTCCTCTTCAATTAAAAAGCGGCGGTCGATGATAATTTTGCAGCTGTCCGGCACATTCGGTGAGGGCAGGCCTGAATATTCATCGCTTTGCCCGCCATGAATGGAGTTGATGTTCATGGTGGATTGCTTTGCACCTTCCGGCACAACCGGCATTGCTGTGCGCTTAAGGGCAAGCGCGGGAAACAACTCAGCTTCAAACGCATTCAGTACAGCACCCATATGTCGAACTGCACAGTCACCCAAAAACGGCATTGAGCCGTGGGCAATTTCGCCTTTGGTTTCAATTTCTGCCCACCAGACACCGCGATGGCCGAGGCAAATCCGGTCTTTGTTGAGTGGTTCCGGGATGATCACGTGATCTACACGCGGCGGCGAGAAAAATCCGAGCTTTGCGAGATACGCAACGCCGCCAAACCCGCCTGACTCCTCGTCAACTGTGGCTGAAATTTCAATTGTGCCGGGAAATTTTGGGTGCTCATCAATGTAGGCCTCGATTGCTATGATGCTCGCGGCAAGCCCGCCTTTCATGTCGCAAGCACCACGGCCATAGACACGGCCATTGTCGATAAGCCCGGCGAATGGATCCACCGTCCAGTCGTTACCGGCTTCAACCACATCAATATGCGCGTTAAAATGCACAGTCGGGCCGGGTTGCCCGCCATCAAACCGTGCAATCATGTTGAGGCGCGGATATGTGTCAGAGTCGCCCGGTGTGCCTTCCGCGCGGATGTATTGAATTTTAAAACCACGTGCTGCGAGCCGTTTGCCAACATACTCAACGCAAGGCGTATAGGCCTCACCGGGCGGGTTAACAGTAGGAAAGCGTATTAGCTCAGCGGTAAGGGCTGCGACCTCATCTGCTTTTGAGGCAATGGCTTTGAGAACATGTTCCATAGTTTAAGCTTTGTCGACGCGATAGCGTCCGCTTGCAAGTCTGATTATTTTGGAGTTTGTTAGGGTCAGGACTCGTTAATTTTATTGAAATGGCAGGACAAATGGCAAAGAAATGCCAGAAAGTGTTTGAAAGGCGGGCTTAAGCCCGGATGAAAATGCTGACGCAGCAGTTCGCAGCCATTTGCCTGTCCCGAAGGGATCGGGTGCTTTTCACCGGATGCCGTGTCGCGTAGGCTTGAAAATGTTTACATTTCCATCGCCT
>JANMFT010000204.1:0-2215 GCA_031374255.1 Limoniibacter sp.
AATATCCGCTCACGCAAGCTAAACGATGCGGAGCGTAAAATTGCTGCTGACCAGAAAGCCTCTTTGGCCGCCGATAAAGCCGCAGCAACGGCGGAACTTGCAAAAGCCAAAGCCGAAGCCGATGCCGCAGCAAAAGCAGCCTTGGCAGCAGAAGAAGACGCTATCCGCAACAAATCAGCCGATCCATTGGGCTAAGATTTGCCCTAAGATTGGACTTGCAAATTTGAATTTGAAAAGGGTCGCAGATGCGGCCCTTTTTTATTGACACTTAATGAATGAAAGATTCACTCTTGCGCCAATTCTTGGCCGCTTTAAGATTATGTCATCCGGGTGACATATCGCGCCCAATCCACCCCTGAACCTGACAGGAAAAACCGATGAATTTTATTAAAACACTTGCGTTTGCCGCTACCGCCATGTTTGCTGCAGGTGCATCTTTCGCCGCTGAAATGCCAGACCTTAAAGGCGAAAAAGTCGTCGTCGTGACAGAGAATGCCTACCCGCCACTGCAATTCATTGATCCAAAAACCAATCAACAAATCGGCTGGGAATATGATGCTATGGCCGAGCTAGCAAAGCGCCTAAACTTCGCGGTCGAATATCAGAACATCTCTTGGGATGCGATGATTCCGGCGGTTTCAGAAGGCCAATTCCAGATCGGCATGACGGGCATCACTATTAAAGAGGAACGCAAAGAAAAAGTCGATTTCTCTGATTCTTATATGACCTCTGAAAGCTTCATGCTGGTGCGCGGCGATGAGGCCCGCTTCACAGACGCAAAAACCTTCGGCGCTTTTACCGAGGGCTTGGTTGGCGCTCAGGCTGGCACAACGCCTTTCTACACCGCCGTCTATGCCGTGCTTGATGGCAATGAACAAAACCCGCGCATCAAATTGTTTGAAACCTTCGGCGCTTCGGTTGAGGCATTGAAATCCGGCGACGTAGACACTGTGCTGACCGACGGCACCGCTGGCAAAGGCTATGTTGAAGCCTCCGGCGGCAAACTCAAAATGGTTGGCGAAGCGCTTGGCACTGAGGAATTTGGCTTCATTTTCCCGAAAGGCTCAGCCCTGATCGCGCCTATAAACGCCGGTATTGCGTCCATGAAGTCCGACGGCACAATTGATGCGCTGAACAAGAAATGGTTCCTTGATTACAAAGCCGGACAGTAAGTTAAAAGGCCGGAAGTTTGCCCGTTTGGTTTAAAATGATGAAAGCGGCCTTGCGTAAAGCGGGGCCGCCGTTTGGTGTTTGGCGGGTTTGCTTTACCCCCACCCTTTATCCCTCCCCTCAAGGGGGAGGGGGGCTTCGGCATCCCGTTTGTTTTTTTGAACTTGGTGCTTGGCGGGTTGACTTAAGTTTGAGCGCAAATGCCAATGCTCCCCTCCCCCTTGAGGGGAGGGATAGAGGGTGGGGGTGCCGTTCAGGCACTGCGACACAGGTTTACATATGACCCCCCCCGCCACCCAAGACACAGACTTTCCATACTGGCTCATCGCGGTTATTCTCATTGGCCTGATCTTGGCCTACGTCATTTTCACCAATGACATTTACGCCCAAGTGATGAGCAAACTCAAAAACGGCATTACGACAACAATTTTTGTCGCCGTCATAGGTTTTGCGACAGCATCCGCAATTGGCCTCGGCCTTGCGCTAATGGGTCTGTCGCGGTTTATAGTTTTGCGCCAGATCGCGCGGTTTTATATTGAAGTTATCCGCGGTGTACCGATCATAGTGCTGCTGTTTTATATCGCTTTTGCTGCTGCACCGGGTATCGTCTGGCTCGGCAATATCGTGACTGCGCCGCTGCAATCGGCAGGCATGATGGATGCAATTACCATCCGGGATTTTTCGCTGCTTTGGCGCGCCGTTTTTGCGCTGATGATCGGCTATTCAGCTTTTATTGCCGAGATTTTCCGCGCCGGAATTTTATCGGTCGACAAAGGCCAGATCGAGGCTGCAAAGGCCCTGGGGCTTTCAGGCTGGCAGCGCTTCCGGTTTATTGTTTTCCCGCAGGCCATCCGCACCATTTTGCCACCGCTCGGCAATGATTTTGTGGCGATGGTGAAAGACTCGTCCTTGGTGTCGGTGCTGGGCGTTGCCGACATCACGCAGCTTGGCAAGGTCTATGCCGCAGGTTCGTTCCGTTATCTCGAAACCTATTCGATTGTCGCTTACGTCTATTTGATTTTGACAATCGGCCTTTCGCTAATGC
>JANMFT010000450.1:0-1635 GCA_031374255.1 Limoniibacter sp.
TCAAGGTCGAGATAGTTGGTCGGCTCGTCAAGCATCAGCAAATCCGGCGCGGCAAACAACACCGATGCCAAGGCCACGCGCATGCGCCACCCGCCGGAAAATGAGGACGCCGGGCGCTTCTGCGCTTCACTGTCAAAGCCCAAGCCCGATAAAATCCGCGCTGCGCGGGCTTCCGCCGAATGAGCGTCAATATCTATGAGCCGCATTTGAATGGCAGCAATTTCATTGGGGTCAGTTTCAAACTCGGCCCGCATCATGAGTTTGGCGCGCTCGGTGTCGGCTGAAAGCACGATATTGATCAGCGCCTCTTCCGTGCCAGCAACCTCTTGCGCGACCTGCCCGATACGGGAGCCCGCGGGAATAGAAACACTTCCGCTTTCTGCCTCCAGCACACCGGTGATCACTTTGAACAAAGTGGTTTTGCCCGTGCCATTGCGGCCCACAAGGCCGGCCTTGGCGTTAGACGGCAAAGCCAGCGATGCACCTTCAATCAAAGGGCGGCCAGCCATGCGCAGTGTGAGATTATTGATTGTCAGCATGTTCGCGCTTTTGGCTGAAGTCTTCGCCAAGAGCAAGTCAGCAATCATGCACTTGTTAAATAGCCGCCCGCCCTTTATGTGCAGCGCAAATCAAACCTCCCAAACCCAACCTTAAATTTAAACGGAAAACCAAAATGGCGATTGAACGCACTTTCTCAATGATCAAACCTGATGCAACCAAACGCAACCTCACCGGCGCTATCACCGCCATGCTGGAAGATGCTGGTTTGCGCGTTGTTGCTTCACGCCGCGTGTGGATGAGCCGCCGTGATGCCGAAGGCTTTTACGCCGTTCATAAAGACCGCCCGTTCTTTGGCGAATTGGTTGAATCCATGTCAGCTGGCCCAACTGTTGTTCAGGTGCTCGAGGGCGAAAATGCTATTTTGGCCAACCGCGAAATCATGGGTGCAACCAACCCTGCCAACGCTGCTGACGGCACAATCCGCAAAACCTTCGCGCTCTCAATAGGCGAAAATTCAGTGCACGGTTCAGACGCGCCTGAAACCGCCGCCATTGAAATGGCCTATTGGTTTGCCGCCAACGAAATCGTTGGTTGAACCGCGTCATACCTTTGGAAAATGAAAAGCCGGGTTCGCCCGGCTTTTTTGTGCGCAAATTTGGTGAATGCTGCCGCAACAAGGCTTGCGCTTAAGATATGTGACAGGCAAACGTGAGCCACCATGGCGAGCAAAACGTTTAATCTGCCCAATATGTTGACCTACGGCCGTATCGTTGCGGTGCCGTTGATTGTGTTTTGCTTTTTCATCGAAGGCCATTTGAAATCCAGCGATTGGGCGCGATGGGTGGCGCTGAGCATATTTGTGGTGGCCTCGATTACAGATTATCTCGACGGCTATCTCGCGCGGGCGTGGCAGCAGCAAAGCAATATCGGGCGCATGCTTGACCCGATTGCCGATAAATTGCTGGTGGCCTCGTGCCTGTTATTGCTGGCTGCCGATGGAACAATTGCCGGTTGGACGCTTTGGGCTGCAATCATCATTTTATGCCGCGAGATTTTGGTGTCCGGCCTGCGGGAATATCTGGCGGATTTGAAAGTGTCCGTGCCGGTCACCCAGCTCGCCAAGTGGAAAACCAC
>JANMFT010000467.1:0-2517 GCA_031374255.1 Limoniibacter sp.
TGCCGTGTTCGCGGAGATATTCCGCCGTCTGAAAATCAGCGGGCAGGCGCTCACGGATCGTCTGCTCAATCACGCGTTTACCGGCAAAGCCAATCACCGCGCCGGGTTCTGCAATATGCACATCACCAAGCATGGCATAAGACGCAGACACCCCGCCGGTTGTCGGGTTGGTCAGCACCACGATATAGGGCAGTCCAGCCTCGCGCAGCCGGTCCACCGCCACAGTTGTGCGTGGCAATTGCATCAATGACAAAATACCTTCCTGCATACGTGCGCCACCGGACGCGGCAAATAAAATGAGCGGCGCTTTGCGGCGGGTGGCCTCTTCAAACCCGCGAATGATGGTTTCACCTGCCGCCATGCCGAGTGAGCCACCCATAAAGCCGAACTCATGAATGGTGACCACGACTTCCAAGCCATCAATCGTGCCGACCGCATTGAGAATGGAATCTTCCTGTCCGGTACGGTTGCGGTAATCTTTCAGCCGGTCGATATATTTTTTCTCATCACGAAATTTAAGCGGGTCAGAGACCACTTGCGGCGACGGCAAAACTGAATAAGCGCCATTATCAAAAAACCGCACAAGACGCTCTTTGACCGGAATTTTCATATGGTGGCCGGAATTTGGCACCACGAAATGATTGTCTTCAAGGTCTTTGTGGAAGACCAGTTCGCCACTCTCAGGGTCTTTCACCCACAAGTTTTCTGGCGTTTCGCGGCGGCCCAGCATCGAGTTGATTTTCGGGCGAACGTAATTGGTGATCCAGTTCATCGCGGGGCCTTTTGAGTAAACAGGTATTGCTTGCCGCTAAATGGTATGGGCGCAATGTTTTCGCAAGGAAAAACTGTTCAGCAGATTTTGCTGGCTGCGGTTACCCCCACCCTCTATCCCACCCCACAAGGGGGAGGGGGATACAAGCATCGCATTTATTCTTTTGTGTTTTGTGCTTGAAATTGAGCTTGAAGAATAAGGCAGGATGTCAAAGCCCCCTCCCCCTTGTGGGGAGTGATAGAGGGTGGGGGTAAACTAAGCCCGCGCCAGCTTAATGCCCGCGGCCAAACCCGTCACCAAGGTCGCAACCGCCTCGGCCGGGTCTGCGAGCATCTTCCCATCTGGCCCAAGCACGTTGGCAACAGCATTCACAATTGCAGAACCCACCACAACGCCGTCAGCTGCCGCACCAATCTGGCGGACTTGCTCGGCGGTTTTAACGCCAAAGCCAACGCACACCGGCAAATCTGTATGCGATTTAATCCGCCGCACAGCTTCGTTGACCTTGGACGTATCGGCCATTGCTGAACCTGTAATACCCGTCATAGACACGTAATACACAAAGCCGGAGGTGTTTTTGAGCACCGCTGGCAAGCGCTTATTGTCGGTCGTTGGTGTTGCAAGGCGGATAAAGTTGATGCCCGCCCGAACAGCCGGAATGCAAAGTTCATCATCCATTTCCGGCGGCAGATCAACGACGATTAAACCGTCAATACCGGCAGCTTTAGCATCAACCAAAAAGCGCTCCACGCCGTAAATGAAGATCGGGTTGTAATAGCCCATGATGACAATCGGCGTGTGATTATCATCGACGCGAAATTCCCGCGCCATTTGCAGGGTTTTGGCCAACGTTTGCCCGTTTTTAAGTGCGCGCATACCGGCCTGTTGAATGGCAGGGCCATCGGCCATCGGGTCTGAGAACGGCATGCCAAGTTCAATCACATCGGCGCCGGCTTTCGGCAGCGCCTTCATAATGGCAAGCGAAGTTGCGTAATCCGGATCGCCGCCCATGAAATAGGTGACGAGCGCCGGACGGTTTTCGGTTTTGAGGCGTGCGAATGTGGTGTCGATGCGGGTTGTCACTCCTACAACTCCACACCCAAAATCTTGCCGACCGTGAAAATATCCTTATCGCCGCGGCCGCAGAGATTCATCACGATAATCTGGTCTTTGCCCATTTTGGGGGCGCGCTTGATCACCTCGGCCAATGCATGGGCTGGTTCCAGCGCTGGGATAATACCTTCAAGTTTGGTCAGCAACTGAAAGGCTTCCAAAGCTTCTGTGTCCATGATCGGCACATAATCCACACGGCCGGAATCTTTCAGCCATGAATGTTCAGGCCCGATGCCGGGGTAATCGAGGCCCGCGGAAATCGAATGGCCTTCTTTGATTTGGCCGTCGGCATCCTGCAGCAAATAGGTGCGGTTGCCGTGTAGTACGCCGGGTGTGCCAGCTGTCAGCGAAGCGCAATGCTCTTCGCCGTCGAGACCTTTGCCGCCGGCTTCCACGCCTACAATCTGCACCGATTTATCATCGAGGAACGGGTGGAACAGGCCGATGGCGTTCGAGCCGCCACCCACTGCTGCAACCAGCATATCCGGCAGACGGCCTTCGAGTGCCAGCATCTGCTCGCGGGCTTCTGAACCAATCACCGATTGGAACGTGCGCACCATTTCAGGATAGGGGTGCGGGCCGGCTGCAGTGCCGATCAAATAATAGGTGTCATCAACATTCGTCACCCAGTC
>JANMFT010000034.1:0-14110 GCA_031374255.1 Limoniibacter sp.
TTCGGCTTGGTTTGAACTGCGCGGCTGGACATTGCCTTGCACCATTTTTCTCAATTGCCGCGTGCCGACCATCGCCGATTGCACCGTTTGCGGCAGCACGACTTGGCGTTGTTGCGGCTGCACATAAACGCCGCTCGCCTCATAAGCGCGCGACAATAAAGGTCGCTTTTTCTTGAGTTTGCCAACGGGCACTTGTTGCAACTGAGTTACCCAAGGCGCCGTTAAATCAGGGCTGACAATGATGTGCCCTTTGGGCTGATAGCGGTCATTGGCAAGGGCATTGCCCGCAGTAAGGCCAGCTGCAAAAGCGATGCTACCGGCAATGATAATTGTGACTGTTTTGTTCATCGGCACAACCCGTTTGTTTCGTTTCGGTCAGCGAGTCCCCGCTTCCCCGGCAAACAGCAAACACCAACGCCAGAGTCAAAATGGTGAATCCCTGTTAGGAAAAAAGCGTTTGTGTGCGTAAACTATTTGGCAGGGTTACCGGCTGGCTTATAAACGAGGTGAATGACTGGTGAATCAGACCGGAAAGCCCGTTAACTATGCCGCAATCTGAAACTATGTTTGATTTTGACGGCCTGATCGAAAGCGCAGACGGAACCCATTCCTGCCGCTGGCACGGCAATTTGCCGGATTATAAACATTATCACGATTTGGAATGGGGCAGGCCGGTGACTGACGATACGCGGTTGTTTGAAAAGATTTGCCTAGAAGGGTTTCAATCCGGCCTGTCATGGCTGACGATTTTAAGAAAGCGGGAGAATTTCCGCACTGCTTTTGCGGGTTTTGGCATCGCCAAGGTTGCAGCCTTTAACGAAGCTGACATTGAACGCTTGGTGAATGATGCCGGCATTGTGCGTCATCGCGGCAAGATTATCTCCACCGTCAACAACGCTAACCGCGCGCTTGATCTGCAAAAGGAGTTCGGCACTTTGGCCGCCTATTTCTGGAGCTTCGAGCCCAAGCCCGAACACAGGCCAAACCGCGTGACATGGGCTTGGGCCATGGCCAACCCCACGTCGGAGGCCTCAACTGCTATTTCCAAAGACTTGAAAAAACGCGGCTGGAGCTTTGTTGGCCCGACTACCATCTATGCGTTTTGTCAGGCCATGGGGTTGGTCAACGACCATATGGAAGGCTGCGCGTGCAGGGCGGAAGTGGAAGCGCTGCGGGCAGGGCTGGTGCGGCCAAAATGAGTCATCAATTAGTTGGCCTATATCTTGGGCATCAGGTGCGACGTGAAGAACCCCTCTCTGTCACTTCGTGACATCTCTCCCGCAAGGGGAGAGATTGGCGGCATATGCGCTTGATATGCTGTTAGTGAGAATTCTTTGATATGGCATCGTCACTTACAGAATTGATCACCTGATCTCTCCCCTTGCGGGAGAGATGTCACGAAGTGACAGAGAGGGGTTCTTTGCAATAAATCCCATCCTTGCCCCATCCCGGCATTGCCGCTAGTGACACTTTCAAACGCAGCCGCACAAAGCAGCACTTAAAATGTCCGATACTCCAAACCAAAACCAGCAACCCAAAACTGAAAAACAGCAAAAAACGCAAAAACTCCGGGCGCGCCAGCCGCGCGGATTTGTTGACCGTTCGCCAGCCGATATCCGCGCCACCGATGCGATGGTGGCCAAGATCAAAACGGTTTATGAAAAATATGGCTTTGACCCGGTTGAAACGCCATTGATTGAATATACCGATGCGCTCGGCAAGTTTTTGCCGGATTCCGACCGACCCAATGAAGGCGTGTTTTCATTCCGCGATGATGATGAGCAGTGGCTCTCCATGCGCTATGATTTGACGGCGCCGCTCGCCCGCCATGTGGCGGAAAACATCAACGAAATCTCGCTGCCCTACCGCACCTATCGCGCGGGCTGGGTGTTTAGAAATGAAAAGCCCGGCCCCGGCCGCTTCCGCCAGTTCATGCAGTTTGACGCCGACACTGTGGGTGCGCCCGGCGTGCAGGCCGACGCTGAAATGTGCATGATGATGGCCGACGTGATGGAAGCGCTGGGCATCCCGCGCGGCCAATATGTCATCCGCGTCAACAACCGCAAAGTGCTCGATGGCGTGATGGAAGCGATTGGCGTGACGGATGCTGGCCAGAAACTGGCCGTGCTGCGCGCGATTGATAAGCTGGATAAGTTTGGCATTGAAGGCGTGCGGCTGTTGCTCGGCGCAGGGCGCAAGGATGAGAGCGGGGATTTTACCAAGGGTGCGGGGTTGGATGAAGGGCAACTAGAAGTCATCTCGCGCAGTTCTAATTTTTTTAACAAATACAATGAAAAGCCCTATTCAATCCCTGTCTATCGGCGCTACATTTCTAAGTTCTTGGAAACAAGTCATCTTCCAAGTTCGATTGAATTGGCTTTTGCCGAACTCGAGCAAATTCGAAATATTGTCCGTCTCATTGGGTACGAGGTTCAACAAATAAAAATTGATCCATCCTGCGTCCGTGGCCTCGAATATTACACCGGCCCTGTTTACGAAGCCGAACTCCTGTTCGACGTGCCCAACGAAAAAGGCGAAAAAATAGTGTTCGGCTCGGTCGGCGGCGGCGGGCGCTATGATGGTTTGGTGAAGCGCTTTACGGGGCAAGATGTTCCGGCGACCGGCTTTTCAATCGGCGTTTCGCGCCTGATGACCGCGCTTAAAAACCTTGGCCGCTTGGAAGGCGGCGATATGGCTGGGCCGGTGGTGGTCTGCGTCATGGATAAGGATGTTGAAGCGCTTGGGCATTATATGAACATGGTGCGGGAACTGCGGAGTGCTGGCATCCGCGCCGAAATGTTCCAAGGCAACCCCAAGCAATTCGGCAAGCAATTGCAATATGCTGACCGGCGCGGTTCGCCCGTGTGCATCATCGCAGGGTCGGATGAGCGTGCCCGCGGCGTCGTGCAGGTCAAAGATATGATCGAAGGCCGCAAGCAAGCTGAAGCGATTGAAAGCAACGAAGAATATCGCGCTGCACGGGTGGGGCAGTTTGAAATTGCGCGGGCGGATTTGGTGAGCGAAGTGAAGCGGGTTTTGGGTGAGCAGGCCGGTGGGTGATTTGATAAACAAGACCCTCCCCGCCGGGGTTCGCGCCACGTGTCGCTCCCCGTCCTACGGACCCCACAAGGGGAGGGGCTTTAGTTCAGCGCTTTCAGCGAATAATTTCCAATATTTCAAGAAAACAACTAAATGCGCGGTTTTAAAGCCCCTCCCCTTGTGGGAGGGGTTGGGGAGGGACTTGCTTGAGTTTTTTCAAAAGCTGCAAAAATTATTTAAGAACCCCGCTCTGTCACCCCAAGAGGCGACATCTCTCCCGCAAGGGGAGAGAACGGTGGGCTATGCGGACACTTTTGCGGCCTTATCCAAAGCGAGATACTTCCAGAATTTAGCACCAATCTCTCCCCTTGCGGGAGAGATGTCGCTGCAAGCGACAGAGAGGGGTTTCTTTCTTTTTAAAGTTACCCCCACCCTCTATCCCTCCCCACAAGGGGGAGGGGGGCATCAACATTGCGCTCTATTCTTCACGCCCAAAATCAAGCAAAAAAATCAAAAGAAAAGATTCGATGTTTCTATCTCCCTCCCCCTTGTGGGGAGGGATACAGGGTGGGGGTATAGTTCTTGCGCGGTGCATCATGCTTAGCCCCCTCTCCTTCCTCCAATCGCGCAATCTCACGATACCGGAGATTTCTATCCTCCAACCGGCTGATCCATTCTTGGACACGGCTGGTGAGGCTTTGCGCCGCCGTATATTTCTATCCGAAGGTGAAAGCGGCGAGGCTTTATGCTTGCGCCCTGAATTCACGATCCCCGTTTGCCGCCACCACATCGCCAGCCATGCCAATACGCCCGCAAGATACGGCTATTGCGGCACAGTCTTTCGCCAAAGGCGCGAGGGCGGGTCGGAGTTTACACAAGCCGGTATCGAGGATTTGGGCGATACAAACGAAGCTGCCGCCGATGCGCGATGTGTGGCTGACGCGGTTGATTTGCTGGCCATGCTGCGGCCGGAGTTTAAGCCCAATATCGTGCTCGGCGATGAAGCATTGTTTGTGGCGTTGCTGGAAGCGCTTAATCTCGCGCCCGTCTGGCAATCCCGCCTGACGCGGATGTTTGGTGACAATGCCAAACTGGCAGACGCACTTGAAAATCACGTAACTTTGCCTGCCGCTTTGCCGTTTGACGAATTGGACTTTGGCGCGATCGTGACACGCATCGAAGCCGAAATGCTCGCTGTTGGCCTGCTCGATTCCGGCGGGCGAACACCGGAAGATATCGCCGCGCGCCTGATCGAAAAGCGTGTGCTTGCGGCCAGCGGTATCAGCGCTAAAGTGCGTGAGATATTAACCGCGTTTCTGGCTCTAGAATGTCCGCTTGATCAGGCTGAATCTGTCTTGAAGCAGTTTCAAACCACACATCAAGTTCAGTTTGGTATTGCCTTGCAGCACTTTTCCGCACGGTTGGTTGCAATGCGGCATGCGTCTATCAATGCTGCCAACATCACATTCCGCGCGTCATTTGGCCGATCGCTCGATTATTATTCCGCCATGCAGTTTGAGATTTACGTAGCGTCAGATTTGCCGCTGATTGGCGGCGGGCGCTATAACCGTTTGATGATGTTGCTTGGTGCAACAAAGCCAATACCTGCGGTTGGGTTTTCCATGTGGCTCGATAGAGTGGAGGGGCTTTGATGATAACGCTCGCGCTCCCCTCCAAAGGCCGCCTCAAAGATGATTGCATTGCGCTGCTTGCGCGCGCCGGTTGCAATGTGGAAATCAGCGCCAAAGGCCGCGCCTATCGCGGCAAAATGAGCGGTGCGTTTGAAGCTGATATTGCGTTTTTATCAGCCTCAGAAATCGCGCGCGAATTGGCAGCGGGCACGATTGATTTTGGGGTCACCGGCGAAGATTTGATTCGAGAGAGCGTGCCCGATTGGCAAACAAAACTTACGATTATGAAACGTCTCGGCTTTGGCGGCGCTGATGTTGTGGTGGCGGTTCCCGATGTTTGGCACGACGTTGAAACTATGGAGGACCTCGGCGATGTTGCGGCCGGATTTCGCGCGTTGCATGGCCGCAGGCTGCGCATCGCAACAAAATATTGGCGGCTGACCCAAGAGTTTTTCACCGCCAAGCATGGTGTGCAAGCCTACCGGATTGTGGAAAGCCTTGGCGCAACCGAAGGCGCTCCGGCTTCCGGTGCGGCAGATTTGATCGTGGATATTACATCGACTGGCGAAACGCTTAAAGCCAATGGACTGCGGATTCTGGCAGATGGCGTGATTTTAAAATCAGAGGCGTGTTTGGTTTCACGCGCGGGACTTAAAACAAAAAAGGCAGCCGAAGCTGCCTCTCTATTAGCATTACTTGCTGCTTAAGTTCATTAGCCCCCGCGGCGGGCGTCGATTGATAATGTGCCAGCGCCAAAACCAGCCAATACCAGAAACCCGCCTGCCAAGCCGATGTTTTTAAACATCATAATCTGATTGAACATTGAAAGCATGCCGTTGGCCGCTGGTGGGAAGTCAGGCATATTAATCGCGCCATTGTGGAACATGAACGCGGTGAAAATGCAGAATACTGCTAATAACAGCGATGCGATTTTGGTTTGGAAACCAACCAAAACCGCTAAACCTGCTACCACTTCGAAAACAGCTGCCGCATAAGCCAGAGCGAGAGGCGCTGGAAAGCCTGCCCCGGCAATCATGCCGGTAACGCCGTCAATGGCCGTTAGTTTTTGGACGCCGGCTGGAATGAAAACGGCGGCCAGTAATATCCGGCCGACGAGGATGAGAAGCGAATTTTGCATGGTGTATCCTGTGTTGAAGAAAATCAGTCGGTTTCTTTAACTGGACTTCTTCGTTCAACAAATAGCAAAATTATGTGACATATCGTATCTTAATTGTGAACGATAAGATCGGTTAAGGTCACCAATGTGTCGTGCCCGGCGCGCCTTTGATTGGCCCGGTAATCCATGAAGTGACCCAGCCGCCATAAAATCCGCCGGGTTGCGGTTTGGCCTGCTCGCCATCGACAAAGCAAGCATCCATGGCAGCCACATAAAGGGCGAGATGGCCTGCAATCGGCTCAAACGCCGGTGTCGGCTTAGCATAGGCCCAAGCACAGCGCGATGCGACTTTGCCGCCTGCGCTGAGTGAAAAATAGCCGGCTTGCCCCTTCCACTCGCACAAAGAACTGCCCTCGGCTTTTTGGATCACGCCTTCATTAAACGCAGACTGCGGGATGTAATAAGTCGGCGGGTGAAATGTTTCGAGCACGCGCCACGCTTCGAGCGTGTTCACAATTTCCACGCCGCCCAAAACAATCCGGATCGGGTGCGGGAAACGTTCTAATTTTGGCGGGCGCGGGTAATCGCGCACATTTTCAACGGCGTGGCTCATTTGGTGAGAAATCCATAGGCTTGATAGGCTGCAATTAACACAATCAACACTCCGATCAGGCGCAGGAGGATGGTTTCATTGACATAACGAACGACATAAGCCGCCAAAGGCGCAGCAAGTAGCCCGCCAATAATCAGCCCAGCAACTGGCACCAGCATACTCCTCAGCCCCTCGGCATCTTGCCAATGGCCAGTGAGGATTGCGATCAGAAACGTTAGTGAAACGGACGTTGTGATCATGAATTCAGAAATACTGACAGTGCCGATGACATAGCGCGGTGCACCGCCTGCGCCCAGCAAACCTGTGGTTACGATTGGGCCCCAACCACCGCCGCCGGCTGCATCCAGAAATCCGCCGACCAAGCCTAATGGTGCTACAACTTTAGCAGGCACGGGACGTGTTGGCACTTTGCGAAATGAGCGGAACAGCAGATAGGCGCCAATTACACCGAGATACACCGTCACGAACGGACGGGCGACGGACGCGTCAACAGCCGTCAATACATAAGCCCCCGCGCATCCACCAATAATTCCGAATGGTGCAAGACGCCAGAACAGCTGCCAATCCACATTGCGATGATACATATGCGACGAGCCCGAGGCAGCCGTGGTAAACATTTCAGCGGCGTGAATGGCGGCTGAGGCTTGTGCAGGCGGAATGCCTGTTGCCACTAAAATTGTGGATGAAATAACGCCATAGGCCATGCCCAATGCGCCATCGACGATTTGTGCTGCAAAACCAATCAGCGCGAAAATGATAAATGAAGTCAGCAAACGTTTAACATCCGGGACGCGGTCAACGCACTCTTATGCTGTGAAACAACAAAGTTCCACCAGCCGCAACAAATCAAATTTTGCTTCAAGTTTGAAATGAAGTTTTGCAGGCGAACAGAAAAATGGTGTTTCTGTGCCTTTTCAACGCAATTGACATATTGAAACGAGGCTCCGCATAGCTGCTGTATCCAACTTTCGCGGAAATTTATTGTGAGATATTTAAACAGACTTCGCCCCTTCGCTCTAGCCTTGCCGTTCGTCACACTATTGGCACCAGCGCACGCCAACACCGAAGACGAAAAATGGGAGTTCGTCTGGAACGCTGTAATCCACATTTTGCATCATGAAATTGGCCACGCTCTGGTTGACCAGTTTGAAATTCCGGTTGTTGGCCAGGAAGAGGACGCGGTGGATGGATTTGCTACCGTGGCTATTCTTGAAACCTATGATGACCCGCAGCCTATTTTGCTGGACGCCGCAGCCAGCTGGTTTGCAATGCATGATGAAAAAGTGGCTGCCGGCGAAGAGCCAACCTATTTTGACCTGCATGATCTCGATATTCAGCGCGGTTACCGCATCATTTGCGTCGCGCATGGCTATGACCGTGAAAAATTTGCCGATGCCGCCAAAGAGGCAGAGTTACCGGAGGACCGGCTGGAAACTTGCGCTGATGATGCCAATCAAGCTGTTGCATCGTGGGATAAACTACTGTCATCAGCTTACCGCAAAGAAGATAGTGCAGGCGGAAAAGTGAAGCTGTCTGTGGTTGACGTGCCGGAGTTTGCGGAGGTGAAAAAGCGCCTCGACGAAAATGGCACTGCCCCTGAAATAACCAAATGGATGGACGAAACCTATAACTGGCCACGCCCAATTACAGTCATGTTCGACAAGTGCGGCGAGGAAAACGCGTTCTACATGCCGGGCGAAGTCAAAGTGATCATGTGCTACGAATTCATTACCTACTTGCGCGATCTGGCCGATACAATGGATGAGTAGTCATTTCACCGTCAAAACCGCGCAGGGTGCAAGTTGGCTGACTTTACTGCTCGTGGATCCAAGCAAAATTCCCATGAGCGAACCAAGGCCGCGGCGACCAAGAACTATGAGATCAGCGTCCATTTCAACCGCTTTTTCGACAATTGCATGGGCCGGATCGCCATAGATTATTGATGTCGTTGTACGTGCCGTTAGTTCAGCTGGAACCAAAGCCAAAGAAGATTTCAGCGTTTTTTTGGCGTCTCTGTCGAGATCATCTTTATCATAAGGCATAGGATAACTCATTGTGCCTTCAATAGCCGCTATCATTACAGGCTGGGGAACGGTCATGAGCGTGAGGTGTCCACCGGAAAATTGTGCAATTGAAACTGCCGCTGCCACCGCATCCATTGCATGTTTTGAACCATCAACAGCGACCAATATGGATGTGAACATGTTAGTTCTCCTAAGTTTTCTGGAACACTACTTAAATCCTCTGATTATAATTGGCCTTGATCAGGATCAGTTTGTGCTCAAATAATTGGAATTGGAACACATCCAACAAAAAAGGCCACCCGAAGGCGGCCTTTCTAGAATTTGCGGTTTACGGTCGGGCTTCTTTGAAGCCCATGCCGCAAGTTTAGCGGGCCAAAGGCCACGCTAAACCATTTGAGCTGATGGGTGAGCTTACCTTGAGCGCACGTGGCGCAAAGCGCCTCGCAAGACCCAAGGCCGAAAACACGACTTTTTAGAAGTCCATGCCACCCATTCCACCCATGCCGCCACCGCCGCCGCCACCCATTGATGGAGCTTCTTTGCGTGGAAGTTCGGCAACCATGGCTTCGGTTGTAACCAGCAGGCCGGCGACAGAAGCTGCGTTCTGCAGGGCCTGACGAACCACTTTTACCGGGTCAACAATACCCATCGCAATCAAGTCGCCATATTCACCGGTCTGAGCATTATAACCAAAGGCTGCGCCTTTACCGTCGAGGATTTTACCGACAACGATAGAGGCTTCGTCACCGGCATTGGTCGCGATCTGGCGTGCAGGAGCCTGCAACGCACGGCGCACAATGTTGATGCCGGCTTCTTGGTCAAGGTTTGCACCTTTAACTTTTATACCCGCTGAAGCCTTGAGGAGAGCAACGCCGCCACCGGCCACAATGCCTTCTTCAACCGCTGCACGTGTTGCGTTCAACGCATCATCAACGCGGTCTTTTTTCTCTTTAACTTCAACTTCAGTTGAGCCGCCAACACGGATAACGGCTACACCGCCTGCGAGTTTGGCCAAACGTTCTTGAAGTTTTTCTTTGTCGTAATCAGAGGTGGTTTCTTCGACCTGTGCTTTGATTTGGGCAACACGGGCATTGATTTCAGCTTTTTTACCAGCGCCATCAACGATTGTGGTGTTCTCTTTCGAGATCGTCACTTTTTTGGCACGGCCAAGCATGGCGAGTGTCACGTTTTCAAGCTTGATGCCGATATCTTCAGAAATCACCTGACCGGATGTCAAAATTGCAATGTCTTCAAGCATGGCTTTGCGGCGGTCGCCAAAGCCGGGGGCTTTAACAGCAGCAATTTTCAGGCCGCCGCGCAGTTTGTTGACAACGAGGGTCGCCAAAGCTTCGCCTTCAACATCTTCCGCAATGATGACGAGCGGCTTGCCGGTTTGAACAACCGCTTCAAGCACTGGCAGCATGGCTTGCAGGTTTGACAGCTTTTTCTCGTGCAGCAGGATGTAAACGTCTTCGAGTTCAGCAACCATTTTTTCAGCGTTGGTGATGAAATATGGCGAGAGATAGCCGCGGTCAAACTGCATGCCTTCAACGATTTCAACAGATGATTCGGCAGTCTTTGCCTCTTCAACGGTGATCACGCCTTCATTGCCAACTTTCTGCATGGCATCGGCGATACGTTTGCCGATTTCTGCTTCGCCATTGGCTGAAATGGTGCCAACTTGGGCTACTTCTTCGGTATTTTTAATTTTCTTGGCATTTTTGATCAAGGTTTCAACAACCTCGGCCACCGCCATATCAATACCGCGTTTCAGATCCATCGGATTCATGCCAGCGGCAACTGCTTTTGCGCCTTCCTGAACGATAGCCTGTGCCAAAACAGTGGCTGTGGTTGTGCCGTCACCGGCGATATCGTTGGTTTTTGAAGCCACTTCGCGCAACATTTGTGCGCCCATGTTTTCAAACTTGTCTTCAAGTTCGATTTCTTTTGCAACGGCCACACCATCTTTGGTGATGCGCGGTGCGCCAAAAGATTTGTCGAGGATAACGTTACGGCCTTTCGGGCCGAGCGTTACTTTCACTGCATCTGCAAGGATGTTGACGCCAGCCAGCAAACGCTCACGCGCGCTGCGGCCAAACTTTACTTCTTTAGCTGCCATTTTAATTTCTCCTAAGGCGCTTGCGCCGGTAACACGAAACAGGGCTGAACGCCCGAATTCTAGAAAATTGGGAAAGGGGTTAGTCAGCTATTCAGCCGATGATGCCCATAATATCGCTCTCTTTCATGATGAGGTAATCCACACCATCGAGCTTGACTTCAGTGCCTGACCATTTGCCAAACAAAATTTTGTCACCGGCTTTGACGTCGAGTGCAACGATTTTGCCATTGTCGTCACGTGCGCCTGAACCAACAGAAACGACTTCGCCTTCCTGTGGTTTTTCTTTGGCCGTATCTGGAATGATAATGCCGCCTTTAGATTTTTCTTCTGATTCAAGGCGGCGCACGACAACGCGGTCATGCAACGGGCGGAACTTGAGTTTTGCCATTTTAATGTCTCTCTTAAATGAGGGCCTCCATCCCGGAGGCAAAATTCGTAGCACTCATGGTTGTCGAGTGCTAACGATTGTGCAGATAGGCGTGGGGCTGGCCTGTGTCAAGAAGCGCAGGCAAAGGCAAACGCAGCTTTTGCAAAAGAAATGACAAATTGATTGGAAGCGGTTAATCGGCAGGCATTCAGTTCTCAAAGGCCAAATCGTTGCAGCCTATCAATTCACTTTTAGACGTAGTCGCCAAGTACCAAGCCATCTTTTGTGATGTGTGGGGAGTGGTGCATAATGGTATAACGCCATTTCAGCATAGCATTGATGCGCTGATCGCTGCACGCCAAGCCGGGCTTAAAGTCGTGCTTGTCACAAATGCGCCACGGCCATTTCAAAGCGTGGTCGATCAGCTGGGTGAAATCGGCGTTGACCCGGCTTCTTACGATGCAATTGTGACTTCCGGCGATGTTACGCGCGCATTGATCGAAAAAGCCACTCCCAAGATTTTACACATTGGGTCGCAAAAAGAAGCAGTGCTGTTTGATGGGCTCAATGTGGAATTGGTGGATGAGGCAGATACGCAAACTGTCGTCGTGACTGGCCTTAACAATGATGACGTTGAAACGCCGGAGGATTATGCAGAACTGCTGGCGCGTTTAAAGGCCCGTGGCATTCCTATGATCTGTGCCAACCCTGATATTATGGTGGAACGCGGCGATCATATGATCTGGTGCGGAGGCGCGTTAGCGCGTGACTATGCAGCCATTGGTGGCGCGACCAGTATTGCCGGTAAGCCGCATCATTTGATTTATGAGGCCGCGCATAGAATCGCCAATCAACTCACTGGCTATACGCTGGCGAAATCAGACATCTTAGCCATTGGCGACGGGCTGTTCACCGACATTAAAGGTGCGACGGGTTATGGTGTTGATGCGCTTTACATCGCCGCAGGTGTGCATGTGCATGAGTATTCTAACCACGGCGTAATAAATGAGACAGCCATGCAAGCCTTTGTGTCAGGCAACGGCTTTACGCCAGTGGCTTCCATGGCGAGGCTTGGCTGATGGGGTTCCAGCGTATTTCTGATTTTACGGGCATCCCGGCAAATCTGCGCGGAGGCGTGGTTGCTATCGGCAATTTCGATGGCGTCCACCACGGTCACCGCGCCGTGCTTGACCGCGCATTGAAACTGGCAAAATCCAAAAACTTAGCCGCCTTAGTGCTGACATTTGAGCCGCACCCGCGCACAATATTTAAACCCGATGCACCGGTTTATCGCCTGACACCGGCACCCATGAAAGCTGAAGTGCTCGAAGCGCTTGGCTTTGATGGCGTTGTCGAGCAGCCATTTGGCCGTGATTTTTCCAATCACACCGCCGAAGATTTCGTGCGCGATGTTTTGGTGGGTGGCTTTGGTGTCAAAGACGTTGTGACGGGATTTGATTTTCATTTCGGCAAAGGGCGCGAGGGCGGGCCTGCGTTTTTGACCGAAGCGGGCACCCGCCACAGTTTTGGCGTGGCGCTTACAGATGCTGTGCGCGATGAGGGCTCGGAAGTGATCTCTTCAAGCCGCATCCGCGCCGCCTTGGCCGCTGGTGATATGGCAGAGGCTGCCAGTCTTCTCGGCTACCGTTTCCGCGTCACATCCGAAGTGGTGCACGGTAAAAAGCTTGGGCGCACTTTGGGTTACCCGACAGCCAATATGGCACTGCCTTTAGAGACTGAACTTGCCCATGGCATTTACGCGGTGCGCTTCCGCCGCGAAAACGGCGACCTTCATAATGGCGTCGCCTCATTTGGCCGCCGCCCGACCGTGACGGATAATGGCGCGCCGATCCTCGAAACATTCTTGTTCGATTTCGATGGTGATCTCTACGGCGAGCACGCAACCGTGACTTTGTTTGAGCGCTTGCGCGGTGAACAAAAGTTTGACGGCTTGGATGCGCTGGTTGCGCAAATGAACTGCGATAGCGCAAATGCCAAGGCAGTTTTGGCTAAGGCTACGCCGCTTTCCGCGCTGGATGCCAAGCTGAATTTTAAGCCGGCTTATGGCTGAAAAAATTACCACCCGCCGTAAAATTCTGACCACCGGCGCAACAGATGGCATTGGCCTCGCGTTGGCCAAACGGCTCTCTGCAAAACATGATCTAATTTTGACGGGGCGCAAACCTGCGCATCCTGATTTGCCCGCTGGCACGATTTATGTTCAGGCTGATCAATCAAATCCTATAGCCTGTTCTGTAACAATTTTATCAGCGCTACAAAATGCCGGTTGGAACAGGCTCGACAATGCAATTCTCAACGCCGGAACCGGCTATGCAACGGGCAATGGTTTCGACACGCCGGATATTATCCGAGCAACCTTAGACGTGAACCTTGCCGCCAACATTGCATTGGCGCACGCACTTTTTCCACTGCTGACAAAAGCTAAAGGCACGTTGAGTTTTGTGGGTTCAGTTGCCCACAAAGGCTCACCCTTGTTTCCGGCCTATGCCGCATCCAAAGCTGGGCTTGATGCCTTGGCCCGCGCTTTGCGGTCAGAGTGGAAAGGCCGCGTGAGTGTGCAGATCATCCACCCCGGCCCAACGGATACGGATATGCAAGCTAAAGCCAATTACGACCCCGGCAAAATGCGCCGAATTTTCATCAAGCCGGAGATTATGGCTGAAATGATGGAATACGCGATTGCGGGCCAAAAATCACCGGTCACGCTTTCCTTCGCCCGCCGCGCGACGTTTGGTTTTTGGAAAGGCCGCGAATTATGAGAGCGCTAATCACTGGTGCAACTGCCGGTTTGGGGGCTGCGTTCGCGGATAATTTGAGCAGTCAAGGCGCAAGCATTCTCAACCTCGATCGCGTAAAATCAGGGGCACATCAAACCTTCACTTGCGATTTATCAGACCGTGTAACCCTTGATGCGGTCTTGCCGCATATTACCAAGCAAGGCCCGTTTGACTGGCTGATATTAAATGCCGGAGCCAGCGCCACCGGCAAGTTTGAAGAGCTGCCGGTTGAAGCCATGCTCAAATTGATTACGCTTAATGCCGAAGCGCCGATGGTTTTGGCGAGCCATTTGTTGAGCGCATGGCCAATATGCAGATTGCCGTTGGCATAGGGCGGGCCGTCATGCAGCACATATTTTGGGCGGCCGGCAGCATCCTCGCGGAGGCGTTTGTATAAATCCA
>JANMFT010000041.1:0-25030 GCA_031374255.1 Limoniibacter sp.
AACCGTTCTGAAATTGCCATCCGCGTATTTCGAGCGGCCAATGAACTTGACATTAAAACCGTTGCGGTTTGGGCCGAAGAAGACAAATACGCGCTGCACCGGTTCAAGGCCGATGAAAGTTACCAGATCGGGCGCGGCGACCATTTGGCCAAGGATATGGGGCCGATTGAAAGCTATTTGTCCATCGAGGAAATCATCCGCGTTGCGAAGGAAAGCGGGGCCGATGCCATACACCCAGGCTATGGGCTACTGTCTGAAAGCCCTGAATTTGCTGATGCCTGCGCTGAAGCGGGCGTGATGTTTATCGGCCCGTCGCCCGACACAATGCGGCGCTTGGGTAACAAAGTTGCGGCCCGCAATTTGGCCATCGAAGTCGGCGTGCCTGTGATACCGGCAACAGACCCGTTGCCCGATGATATGGCAACTGTTCTCAAGATGGCAGAAACCATCGGTCTGCCTGTGATGCTGAAAGCCTCTTGGGGCGGCGGCGGGCGCGGCATGCGCACCATCCGCAAAATGGAAGATGTTGCCCGCGAAGTGACCGAAGGCCGCCGTGAGGCCAAAGCCGCGTTTGGCAAAGATGAAGTCTACTTCGAAAAACTGATTGAACGCGCCCGCCATGTGGAAGTGCAGGTCATGGGCGACCGGCACGGGCAAGTCGTGCATTTGTTTGAACGCGATTGCTCCATCCAGCGCCGCAACCAAAAGGTCGTAGAGCGTGCACCTGCGCCGTATTTGGACGATACGCGCCGTACTGAACTCTCAGATTATGCCCTCAAAATCGCCCGCGCCACAAACTATCTTTGCGCTGGCACAGTCGAGTTTTTGATGGATGTCGACAGCGGCAAATTCTATTTCATTGAGGTCAATCCGCGCATTCAGGTGGAGCACACTGTCACCGAGGAGGTGACCGGCATCGATATTGTCAAAGCGCAAATCCACGTGGTCGAGGGCTTTAAAATTGGCACGCCGGAATCGGGCGTTCCTGCTCAAGACGACATCAAACTCAACGGCCATGCGCTGCAGTGCCGGATCACCACCGAAGACCCGGAACAGAATTTCATACCCGATTATGGACGCATCCACGCTTACCGTGGTGCAACCGGTTTTGGCATCAGACTTGATGGTGGCACGGCCTACTCAGGCGCGGTGATCACGCGGTTTTATGACCCGTTGTTGGAAAAAGTCACTGCTTGGGCGCCTTTGCCCGGTGAAGCCATCAAACGGATGGACCGGGCGCTGCGCGAGTTTCGTATTCGTGGTGTCGCAACCAATTTGACGTTTTTGGAAGCTGTGATCAGTCATCCGAAATTCAGGTTCAATGATTATACCACGCGTTTTATCGATACGACGCCTGAGTTGTTTGAGCAGGTTAAACGCAAAGACCGTGCCTCTAAACTATTGCGTTATATCGCCGACGTAACTGTCAACGGCCATCCCGAAACCAAAGGCCGCCCCAAGCCACCAGCCCATGCGCTCGCGCCAAAAGTTCCGTTGATTACCGCAAGCGTTCAGCAAGGCACGCGGCAATTGCTGGAAGATTTAGGCCCAAAAAAATTCGGCGTATGGATGCGGAATGAAAAGCGTGTCCTGATCACCGACACCACGATGCGCGACGGACACCAGTCTCTGCTCGCCACCCGTATGCGCACGCATGATATTCAGCGCATTGCGCCGGTTTACGCTAAAGCCTTGCCGCAACTGTTTTCGCTTGAGTGTTGGGGGGGCGCGACGTTTGATGTGTCGATGCGGTTTTTAACCGAAGACCCGTGGGAACGCTTGCATCTGGTTCGGGATGCGGCGCCAAATGTTCTTTTGCAAATGCTGCTGCGCGGAGCCAATGGTGTTGGCTACACGAATTACCCGAATAACGTTGTCAAATACTTTATCCTGCAAGCCGCCCAAAATGGCATTGATCTATTCCGGGTATTTGACTGCCTGAACTGGGTTGAAAACATGCGCGTTTCGATGGACGCGATCATCGAAGAGGGCAAACTTTGCGAAGCGGCAATATGCTATACCGGCGATATTTTGAATGCCGCGCGGCCGAAATATGATCTCAAATATTACGTCTCTATGGCGCGCGACTTGGAAAAAGCGGGCGCGCATATTATTGCGCTGAAAGACATGGCAGGTTTACTGAAGCCTGCCGCCGCGCGTGTTTTGTTCAAGGCGCTGCGTGAAGAAACCGATTTGCCCATTCACTTTCATACCCATGACACTTCGGGCATTGGCGCGGCCACCATTTTGGCGGCCGTTGAAACCGGTGTTGATGCGGTTGATGCAGCCATGGATGCATTTTCCGGCAACACCGCGCAGCCGTGCCTTGGCTCAATTGTCGAGGCACTTAAAGGCTCTGACCGCGACACCGGCCTCGATCCTGAATGGATTCGCAAAATCTCGTTTTATTGGGAGGCCGTGCGTAACCAATACACAGCTTTTGAAAGTGATCTTAAGGGGCCTGCCTCAGAGGTTTACCTTCACGAAATGCCGGGCGGCCAGTTCACCAATTTGAAAGAACAGGCGCGGTCTTTGGGCCTTGAAGCCCGCTGGCACGAAGTGGCGCAAGCCTATGCCGACGCCAACCAATTGTTCGGCGATATTGTCAAAGTGACGCCGTCTTCCAAGGTTGTCGGCGATATGGCGCTGATGATGGTGTCTCAGGATTTGACCAAAGCAGATGTGCTCGATCCATCGCGCGATATTTCCTTCCCGGATTCAGTGGTGGATATGATGCGCGGCTCGCTCGGCCAGCCCCCCGGCGGTTGGCCGGAGGGCATCCAGAAAAAAGTGTTGAAAGGTGAAGTGCCGATCACCGTTGTGCCGGGCTCGCTGCTCAAAGACATCGACCTCAAAGCTGAGCATAAGGCGCTTGAAAAAGAGCTTGGCTTTGAACTCTCCGATGCACAGTTCGCCTCGCATTTAATGTACCCAAAAGTGTTCCGTGATTTTATGGCGGCGCAGGACAAATACGGCCCGACCTCGATTTTGCCGACGCCAGTTTATTTTTACGGCCTGCAATCTGAAGAAGAAATCTACATCACGCTTGAAGCCGGTAAAACCATGGTGCTGCGCTGTCTGGCGATTGGCGACACCGATGAAGATGGTTTTAAAACCGTATTCTTTGAGCTCAACGGCCAGCCGCGCCGCATTAAAGTGCCGGATCGGACCCATGGTGCTGCAACGGCGCGTGTGCGCGCCAAGGCGGAACCTGGCAATGCCAACCAGATTGGGGCGCCCTTGCCGGGTGTGATATCCGCGCTGCCAGTTATCTCAGGTCAAGTAATCAAAGCAGGCGATATTTTGCTGTCAATTGAAGCCATGAAAATGGAAACCGCCATTCATGCTGACCGCGATGGCGTGATTGAGCGTGTGGACGTGAAAATCGGTGATCAAATTGACGCCAAGGATTTGCTGATTGTGTTGAAGTAAAATGGTTGCGCATGAAACAAGCCAGCGATTGCTATTGCGTTAAACACCAATATGGGTATCTTTTCAAAGCGCTTTGAATCGTGACGGTGTCCTATGTCTTTTCCGCAATCCCGCCAAGCTGTGGCTGCGTTATTTCTCGCCAATGGCTATGTTGTTGGATCATGGGCGTCGATGATCCCTGAATTCAAAGCACGGCTCGGCGTTGATGAGAGCGGTCTTGGCTTACTCATATTGGCTTTCGGAATAGGCTCACTCATAGCAATGCCAATTTGCGGTGCAATCGTTGCTAAATCCGGCTCACAAAAATTAGTTCTGCGGCTTTCAACAGTTTTGATCGTGGTTTTGATGGCACTCATGCATGCGCCAAACATCCCGTTTGCGGCAGCCGCTATGCTGCTGGCGGGCGGGATGATTGGCGGTATGGATGTGGCTATGAATGCCAATGCTGTTTCAGTTGAGCGCCATATGCATAAAGCTATCATGTCATCATGCCACGGGTTTTGGAGCCTTGGCGGCTTTGCCGGAGCCGGGCTCGGCGGGCTGATGATCGCTCAGTTTGGTGTTGATATGCATGTGCTCATTGTAACGGCCATTGTAGCCCTGATGATTGGCTTTGCGTGGCATAAAACGTTTGATGATGCCGCCGAGAGATCCGCTGATGTTAAGGCACCCAAGGCCGCCCTTCCAAAAACAGCCTTACCCTATTTAATTGGGGCAATGGCGCTGGCTTGCATGATTCCGGAAGGTTCAGTGGTGGATTGGGGCGCGCTGTATTTGCGCCAGGAATTAGGGGCCGACGTTGCCTTGTCTGGCTTTGCATTTGCGGCCTTCTCAGGAACAATGGCGGTGATGCGGTTTTTAGGCGATGATATTCGCAACCGGTTGGGTGCGGCAATGACATTGCGTTTATCAGCGGTGTTCGCCGGTATTGGTTTGATTATCGCATCGCAGGCAAACGTCGGCGAGATGGCTATTTTTGGTTTCGCGATTGCCGGTATTGGCGTTGCCAATCTGGTGCCTATTGCGTTTTCCGCGGCTGGCAATCTACCGGGTTACGCGCCGGGCGTGGCCATTTCTGTTGCCACATTCATGGGCTATTCGGGGATTTTGTTTATGCCTTCACTCATCGGGTTTGTTGCAGAACGTACCGGTTTTTCAGTAATTTTTCTGGTTTTAGGATTTGGCTTTACCGCAGTATTTTTTGCAGCAGGTGTTGCGCGGCATGCTGATGGCATCACTAAGATTGATCAGGAAAAATTGGCCTGACCGGAAAACGGCAGTGACCGGATACGCGTCCCCGTAAGCCGGAAAATTGCATTGGCCAAAGCGGGTGCAACCACGGGCGTTGCGAGTTCCCCCACACCGCCGGGCTTTACGCCGGTTTGCAAAACTTCAGTGATAATTGGCGGGCATTGGCTGATACGCAGAACATTATAAGTGTCATAGTTCTGCTCATTCACCGTGCCATTGATAAGCGTAATTTTTTCGCCAACTGCCGCTGAAAGCCCCATCACAGTTGCTGAGACCAACTGGTCAGCGACCAGGCCGGGGTCGAGCGCGATGCCAACATCGGCAACCACAATGATGCGGTCAATTTTGATAGAGTCATCAATTTTAGAAATTTCAACAATGGTTGCAACGTGGCTGCCGTAAGCATTCACATAGGCAAGGCCATGTTTTTTATCTGTCGCGCTCCAACCGGCAATTTCTGCGGCTTTGGTTAAAACGCCTTGCGCGGCAATATTGCCTTCAAGCAGCGATAAACGCTGTTGCAGCGGATCGGCACTAACGCGAACCGCGATTTCATCCAGCGCGGATTCCAGAAAAAACGTATTGTGCGAATAACCAACAGAGCGCCAATAACCGGCTGGCATTGGTAACGGCACGTCTATACCTTCGGCGCGATAGGCTTTGAATTTATACGGCACATCAAACGCACCCTCGGCCAAATAAGCATCCGGCCCGGCCATAGGCAGTGACGGTAAAATGCGGCCGGCAATGCTTCGCGTCACAGATTGAGTGGCGATTTTGATTTCCAGCGCTTCCGGCACTCCATCATCACCCGGCAAGGCACGGATGCGCGCGCGCGCCGGCGCACGGTAGGCATCGTGGGTGAAATCTTCTTCGCGCTTCCATGTCAGCTGCACCGGGCGACCATTGGTTTGTTTGGCCGCAATTGCCGCAAACAAAGCAAAATCACATTCAGCCCGCCGGCCGAACCCGCCGCCCAATTGCGTGACATTGATCGCGATATCGGCAAATGGAATATCCAGCGCATTACCAACAACAAGTTGCACCAAAGACGGTGCTTGAATCGGGCCACAAATCGTCAGCTTGCCGTCTTTAAACTGAGCAGTGGCATTCATCGGTTCGATTGTGGCATGGGCGAGCGGTGGCACCGCATATTCCAGCGTCAACAAATTGCGGTTGGTGGAACCATCGAGTTTCCCCGTTGCATCACCGGTTTTAGCCAGCGACCAGCCGGAGCCGGTGTTGAGGCCTTCATCAAGCGCCGCTTCAAGGCTTGCATCATTGGCAGCTTCGCTTGTCTCAAGCCATTCGATTTCAAGCGCTTCGGCAGCTTTGAATGCCGCCCATGTATTGTTGGCAATTACAGCGATGCCATTGCTGAATGCTGTTTCGATTTTTACGAGGTTTTGAAAGCCCTTTACGGTTTTGGCTTTATCATCGCTGACTTTTCCAAGCTTAGCGCCAAAGCGCGGAGCCATGACGACTGTGCCATGCAGCATATCGGGCAAATCAACATCAATGCCGAATACTGGCGCGCCGGTGACTTTGGCCAGACCGTCTTTGCGCAGCTGCGGTTTGCCGAGCGTTGCCCAATCCCCTTTGGGTTTGAGTTTCACTTGGCTTGGCATAGGCAATTCAGCGGCGGCGGCAGCGAGTTCGCCGTACGATAATGAGCGCCCCGATCCTTGATGGATCACCCGCCCGCCGGATGTCACCAGCGCAGCTGAAGCCACATTCAGTTGCAATGAGGCGGCTTCCACCAGCAAAGCCCGCGCGGCGGCCGCAGCTTGGCGCATACGGTCAAACGCATCGCGGGTAGAGGTGGAAGAACCCGTCACCTGCAAACCCGCCATCGGTGCAGCCATGGCTGCAATCCCGTTCCATATCCGGTGAAATGTTGGCGCAGAATTTTCGGTGAACGGCGAAATATCCGCCATGATTTCACGGTTGCCGTATGCACCTGATGCCGGGCCATGTTCGACATTCAAGCTGGCGAGTGGAAGATCAAGTTCTTCGGCCACCAAAGCCGCAAGCGTCGTGGAAACGCCCTGGCCCATTTCAGCATAAGGCACGATGGCTGTGACGACGCCGTCGGCAGCGATTTTGACATATGGCGTCAGCGCAGCTTCACTGTCTTTCAGAGTTGCAAGAAGCGGGTTATCCCATTCACCCGCCGCCCAGCGCCAGCTGACGACCAATGCTCCGGCGACACCGAGCGAACCGATTAAAAAGGCACGGCGCGCGAGACCCATTACGCGCTCGCCTTTAGCTTTTCAGCGGCCAGCAAAACACCGGCGCGGATTTTTGTGTAAGTGCCACACCGGCACAAATTGCCATCCATTGCAGCGTCGATGTCGTCTTCGGTTGGCTCCGGTGTTTCTGCCAGCAAGGATACCGCACTCATAATCTGACCGGACTGGCAGTAACCGCATTGCATGACATTCAATTCCAGCCAAGCCTGCTGCACAGCATGCAAAGTGTTGCCGTCGGCCAGACCTTCAATGGTTATGACGCTGCCCGTCACGTCTGAAATTGGCGTCACGCACGACCGCGTTGCAACCCCGTCAATCAGCACCGTACACGCACCGCAAGCAGCAATTCCGCAGCCATATTTGGTGCCTTTAAACCCCAGCACATCGCGCAGCGCCCACAGCAGAGGCATATCTGCCTCCGCATCAATCTGGCGGATTTGGTTGTTGATGAGAAGTGTAAACATGGGGTGCAGCCTAGCCCATTTTAAGAAAATTTTGCAATTCGCAAGCAGAATCCAAAAGCATAGCCTCAGCTCGTTTCTTACAATAGATGCCCAACTTAATAGCAAACAAGTCAGAATATAGCGCCTCTAAGTAACGCAGGAGATGAGCATTTATTGGAACAATAAGCCCGTCATGCACAATTTTGCTTCGCAAATTGAGGATGCGTCCGACATAAAAATGTTGATTGGCAGCTTCTACAGTCAGTCCATAAAGTTTTACGAGCGCCTCATTTATTGGTCTAATGTTACTTGTATCTGGCATTGCCAATGTTTCAATTGCAATCCAATATTTAATGAAGGAGCTGGGTCCGTCTGGATCGTAAAGTGCATACTGAAACCACCTTAACAACAAGTATGTTCTGTTCTTCTCGCGAGTCGTTAGTTTAGAAATTGCGGTACTTGTCTCCTGTAAAGTCACAATTCCATTAGAGTTAAAATTAACTTCAGGAAAGAAAAATGGATTTTCGAATGTTTGGCTGAACGAAGTCGTTTTATCTCCATCCAACTGAATTACATTATCAAACATGTGTTGGAAAACTATATTTCTTCCAAATAAGTTCGCCAAAAGCCCAATTGCATCTCTAATTTTATCGCGTGTTTCCGCTTCGCTGTTCTCAACCCCATCAACTTCAAATGGTGCAATTAAAAGAACATAGGTTCCTTGACTGGTCGTTTTCATACTAGGTTGGCCAGCGTCCATCACAAATTGACCGTCAGAGCCGATTTCCGTTTTTGGTTTACCGGCTTCAAAATAGTTCAAAGTTCCATTCAGAAAAACCAACCGAGTTTTTTCAAGATCGACTGTATGAAATCCGTTTAGTTGTTCTAGTGGCATCCTAAATGCCTTGTAGCAGGTCAACCAAATGCTACTCTCTTTTGGGTCTTTAAACCAAGTTTTTGGAGCCATATCTTGAATTTTTACTGTATTCATGATTCGCGGCCCAATTGAAAGAATTGACATATTCCTTCGTCCTTTGAGACGCGCTTTTCAAGCGCCCTCAGGATGAAGGAATGATTTCGAGGCTAACTGACTTTCTCTGAGCTACTTTTCCCTTCATGGTGAGGAGGCTCGAAGAGTCGTATCGAACCACGAAGGGACTTCCACAATTTCATCCAATTTTCTCCCCCCAAATCCCCCTGACAATTGCCCCAAACAATGTGTAAAGAATACGGAGCATTTCGCCGGAGCCGCCAATGTCCGCCTTTCATTCTGACCTTTCTGCCCGCCATAAAACCATTGGCGTCAATGTTGGCGGTGTGGTGGTGGGTGGCGGTGCGCCGATTGTGGTGCAGTCGATGACCAACACAGACACGGCGGATATTGATGCCACAGTGGCGCAGGTTGCAGCGCTTTATAAAGCCGGTTCTGAGATTGTGCGCGTCACGGTGGACCGCGATGAAAGCGCTGCAGCCGTGCCGAAAGTGCGTGAGCGGTTGGAACGGCTCGGTTTGAATGTGCCGCTGGTGGGTGATTTTCACTATATCGGCCACAAGCTTTTGACTGATCATCCGGCCTGCGCAGAGGCGCTCGCAAAATATCGCATCAACCCCGGCAATGTGGGTTTTAAAGACAAAAAAGACCGCCAGTTTGCCGATATTATTGGCGTCGCTTTGAAACACGATAAGCCGGTGCGCATCGGCGTAAACTGGGGTTCGCTCGACGGCGCGCTGCTGACGCGACTGATGGATGAAAACGCTGGTCGCGCCAATCCGATTTCCGCCGATGATGTAATGATTGAAGCGATGGTTCAGTCCGCACTTTTATCAGCGCAATTGGCTGAAGAATTGGGCATGGCCCGCGAAAAAATTATTTTGTCGGCTAAAGTCAGCCAGGTTCAAATGCTGATCAAAACCTATTGCGTGCTGGCTTCACGCTCTGATTATGCGCTGCATCTGGGGCTGACCGAAGCTGGCATGGGGTCCAAAGGTATCGTGTCATCATCGGCGGCTTTGGGCATTTTACTGCAGCAGGGCATTGGCGACACGGTGCGTATTTCGCTGACGCCGGAGCCAAATGGCGACCGCACCAAGGAGGTGCAAGTGGCGCAAGAATTGTTGCAGGTGATGGGCTTTCGCCAGTTTATGCCGGTCGTGGCAGCCTGCCCCGGTTGCGGGCGCACGACCTCGACCGTGTTTCAGGAACTGGCGCAAAAGATCGAACTTGATCTTAAACGCAATATGCCGGTCTGGCGCGATAAATATCCGGGCGTTGAGAGCCTGAAAGTGGCCGTGATGGGCTGCATCGTCAACGGCCCGGGCGAAAGCAAACATGCCGATATTGGCATTTCCCTGCCCGGCACCGGCGAGACGCCTGCAGCACCAATTTTTATAGATGGCAAAAAGGCGGTCACGTTACGCGGCGATAATATTGCTGCTGATTTCGAAGCGCTGCTCGCGACTTACATCGAGAAGCGTTTTGGCGCAGCCAAACAAGCGGTTCACGAGCCTGCTGAATAGGCTCATAAAAAAACGGGGCCGCAAAGCCCCGCTTTCAAATCATAATGTTCATTCTATTATGCAGCCATAACTGCGCGTTTCGCCATCGCTTTAATCAACGCGGCGCGGTAGTCCGGCGAAGCATGCATATCGCCCATCAGGCCTTTGCTTTCTACTTTTATATCCGCCAACGCATCTGCTGAAAACTTGGCGTTGAGCGCTGTTTCCATGCCCTTATGGCGAAACACGCCGTCAGAACCAGCGCCGGTTATCGCAACGCGCACGCCATCTTTGTGTTTGGCAACAAACACACCGGCCAGCGCATAGCGCGAGGCAGGGTTTGGAAACTTGGCATAAGCAGCCTTGGCAGGCTTCTCAAACGAAACACCCGTGACGATTTCGCCATCTTTCAGCGCGGTATCAAACATGCCGGTGAAAAATTTGTCCGCCGTCACTTTGCGCTTGTTTGTATGAATGGTCGCGTTCAGCGCCAGCATTGCAGATGGATAATCAGCCGCAGGGTCATTATTTGCAATCGAGCCGCCAATCGTGCCCATGTTGCGCACATGCGGATCACCAATATGCGAGGCCAAACCAGCCAGCCCGGGGCACGCTTTTTTAAGGCCTGCATGGCTTGCCACCTCGGCGTGGGTTGTGCCCGCGCCGATGGTGATAGTTGAGCCGTCAATGGTGATGCCCTTCATTTCGGCAATATGGCGCAAATCCACCAGATTGGCGGGCGAGGCCAAACGCTGTTTCATGGTGGCAATCAAGGTTTGCCCGCCTGAAACCACCTTGGCGTCGTCGGCTGTGGTCAGCAATTTCACCGCATCTTTAACCGAAGCGGCACGATGATAATGAGTTTCATACATTCTCTTCGTTCCTTAAAAATTTTTGGTGCAAGTCTTCTTTGTCCCGGCGTTTCCGCCGGAACGAAACTTGCACTAAGCCGCGTTCAGCGCAGCCCAGACATTCTGGGGCGAGGCTGGCATGGTAAGGTTGTTATTGCCGATCGCATTTGTAACCGCGTTGATAAGCGCTGGTGGTGAGCCAATCGCTCCGGCCTCACCGCAACCTTTAATACCAAGCGGGTTGCCCGGGCATGGTGTGCAGAGTGTCGCCACATCAAAGCTTGGCAGATCGGCAGCGCGCGGCATGGTGTAATCCATGTAGCTGGCTGTCAAAAGCTGGCCCGAACGGTCATAGGTGGTGTCTTCCAGCAATGCCTGACCGATACCCTGTGCCAAGCCGCCATGAACCTGACCTTCAACAATCATCGGATTGATGATGTTGCCAAAGTCATCGGCTGCAACGAATTGCACCACATCAACCTTGCCGGTCTCAGGATCAACTTCAACTTCGCAAATGTAGCAACCTGCGGGGAAAGTGAAGTTGGACGGATCGTAAAACGCGCCTTCTTTAAGGCCCGGCTCAAGGCCGCCCGGCAGGTTGTGCGCGGTATAAGCGGCAAGCGCCATTTGAAACCACGGCACTTGTTTATCGGTGCCAGCCACTTTGCACTGGCCGTTTTCAATCACGATGTCGCCTTCGTCAGCTTCCATCAAATGCGCAGCGATTTTCTTGGCTTTGGCTTCCACCTTGTCGAGCGCTTTAACAATTGCGCTCATGCCAACCGCGCCGGAACGCGAGCCGTATGTGCCCATGCCCATTTGCACTTTGTCGGTGTCGCCATGAATGATCGACACTTGCTCAATCGGCAAACCAAAGCGGTCGCAGATCAATTGCGCGAAGGTTGTCTCATGGCCTTGGCCATGGCTGTGTGAACCGGTGAGAACTTCTACCGTGCCAACAGCATTGACGCGCACCTCAGCGGATTCCCATAGTCCGACACCGGCACCGAGCGAACCTACGGCGGCAGACGGCGCAATACCGCAGGCCTCAATATAGCAGCTCATACCAATGCCGCGCAGCATGCCACGTTTTTTGGCCTCGGCTTTGCGTTTCGGGAAGTTGTCATAATCAGAGGCTTTGAGCGCTGCGTTCAGGCAAGCGTCAAAGTCACCCGCGTCATAACACATGATCACGGGGGTCTGGTGCGGGAAGGATTTGATGAAGTTTTTACGGCGGAGTTCCACCGGCGAGATGCCGAGTTCACCAGCCGCTGTCTCCATCATGCGTTCCATTACATAAGTGGCTTCCGGACGGCCAGCACCGCGATAGGCATCAACCGGTGCGGTGTTGGTGTAAACCGTGCGCACATTGGCGTGGATGGCCGGGATATTATATTGGCCCGACAGCAACGTTGCGTAAAGATAAGTTGGCGTTGCTGACGAGAACAGCGACATGTAAGCGCCGAGATTGGCAACTGTATCAACTTTGAGGCCCACAATTTTGTGGTCTTTGTCGAACGCCATTTTCACGTCCGTCATATGGTCGCGGCCATGTGCATCCGTGAGGAAACTCTCGGTGCGGTCAGCGACCCATTTGACCGGAACGCCGGTTTTTTTGGATGCCCAAAGGCAGACGATTTCCTCAGGGTAGATGTAAATCTTGGAACCAAACCCGCCGCCAACATCCGGTGCGATCACGCGCAGTTTGTTTTCTGGCGCAACGTTATAAAACGCTGAAAGAACCAAACGCGCAACATGCGGGTTTTGTGACGTTGTCCAAAGCGTGAAATGGTCTTCGGCTTTGTCGTAATGGCCGAGCGCCGCGCGCGGCTCCATCGCATTGGGGACCAAGCGATTGTTGCGGATTTTCATGTGGGTAACATGAGCCGCACCGGCAAATGCCTTATCAACGACTTCTTCGCCCGAACCAAGCGCCCAATCAAAAATCAAATTATTGGCAGCCTCCGGGTGGATTTGTGTTGCGCCATCTTGCAAAGCCTCTGTGGCGTCAACCACCGCGGGCAATACTTTATATGTAATGTCCACGGCCTCTGCGGCATCACGCGCCTGACCTTTGGTTTCGGCAATCACGATCACAACGGCGTCGCCGACATAGCGGACTGTATCAACAGCGAGAGGCGACCATGCGCCCATCTTCATTGGCGAGCCGTCTTTCGAATGGATCATCCAACCGCAAATAATATTGCCGATGCCATCGCCTTTAAGTTCTTTGCCTGTGAGAACCGCAATCACGCCCGGCATCGCCTGCGCTGCTTTAAGATTCATCTTTTTAATTTGCGCATGCGCGTGCGGCGAGCGCACGAACGCAGCGTGTTTCATGCCGTGAACCACCATATCATCGGTGTAACGGCCGGCACCTGTCAAAAAGCGGCGGTCTTCTTTACGCACGACGCGTGCGCCAATACCTTCCATACCCATTTACATCATCTCCCGAATTCAAAAGCGCTGACGGAATAGCCGCGCTGTAGTTTAGGCAGTTGGCAATCAGCAGGAGCAGTCAAAGCGGCAGCGGATTTATGCCGACTGACGATTGCCCACTCCCGAATGCCGTTCTTACTCAGCAGCAATTTTCAGCCCGTGCATTGTCACATTGGCTGCTAAAATCGCTTTCACAATATTGTGATATCCAGTGCAGCGGCAGATATTGCCTTCCAGCTCTGCGCGAACCGTGGTCTCATCCAATTTGCCCTTATGGCGGCCAATCATATCAATTGCCGACATGATCATACCCGGGGTGCAGAACCCGCATTGCAAACCATGATGCTCTTTGAAAGCGGCCTGCACAGGGTGCAATTCAATGCCGCCCTTTGCGATACCTTCTATCGTTACAACATTTGAGCCTGATGCCGACGCCGCCAAAATGGAACAACTTTTGATGGCCCTTCCATCAACATGCACCACGCACGCGCCACACTGCGACGTATCGCAACCGACATGAGTGCCGGTCATACCGAGATCTTCCCGCAGGAAAGTGACCAGCAACGTCCGGTCTTCAACATCTTTTACAACAATGCGGCCATTAACGTTTAACTCAACTCGAGCCATGAGCGTCCTCCCGACACCAAAACTTCTGTGCAGCCCTACGCCTAACCGGCGTCGTGACCCTCCCGGCCACACCACACGAATTATGAAGATGGCCTTAGTTTTCAAGCTTTGTCAAAACGAATTTAGAACTGTTTTAAACTAAACTTATACACTCAACTTAGGTGCATTGCACAATAATGCAGATTGACCAGGGATGCGCCGTTACGTGCCGGAATTTTAGGCAAATTATTTGCGCAGTTTGTGGTTTTAAGCTTTAATTCAGTGAATTAAGCGACAATACGCCACGTTAGGCAACGCGGATCCGGACACCGGCGCGAACTGCTATGGCCATTTTCTCGCGGCCATCACGCGCTTGATTTCCAACAATTGGAGATTTATTGAAATGTCAGCACGATGTTTTGTCGTGAGCCGCTTTAGCTCAGTTGGTAGAGCACATCATTCGTAATGATGGGGTCGGGTGTTCGAGTCACCCAAGCGGCACCAATTTTGTACGTCAACCCAAAACTTGGCTGCTTGTATTCAATAGGATACATATCAGAAAGTTGACGTTTATCACTTCCGGCGTGTTTGCCGATTGGCTGGATGGCCTTTCAGACAATATCGCCAAGGCCAATATATTGAACCGGTAGGCACGGGCGCAATTGGGAAATTTTAGCGATTGCGAGCCGGTTGTTGATGGCGTTTCAAAAATGCGCATTCATAGCGACGCGGGCAATCACATCTATTATGTGCGCACCGGTAAGATATTGCTGGCTGTGGTTTATGTGCTGCTTTGTGGTGGCAACAAAGCCAGCCAAAAGCGCGATATTGCAACGGCCAAGAAATTGGCACGTGACTTCAAAACGGATGCATTATGACCACTAGGACAAAACCAATCAGCACCGCAAAAAACAAAGATGTGACGTTTTCAACGTTTGAAATTGCAGACCATTTGAACAATGAAATCGTCATCGCCTAATATCTTTCGCTTGCCGCGCAAGACACAAATTCCGGTGTGCTGCTTAAAGCGCTTGCCGATGTCGCCAAAGCGCGGGGCATGGCACAGGTGGCAAAGGATGCGGGCCTTGGCCGTGAATTGCTTTACAAGGCCTTGCGCCAAGGCTCAAAACCGCAATTTGCCACGATTGCAGCGGTGATGCGGGCGCTAAATGTGCGGATTGCAGTGACGGTGAAGTAAGGGAATAGCCATCAGCTTGATGCTATAGGCTTCTTCTACAGTAACGCGATTTAAGTAAGTCTTACAGTCGGCCTCAAGTTGGATTCGTAAAAAATGGCACAGAAACCTATTGGCATCATCGATCCGGAAAGATTGAAGTTGATGCCTAAGAGTTGTCATGCAGCACACGAATTTTGTTTCAAATTGCATGATCAAATGGTGCAACTTCTTGCAGAAGGTGAAGCACACGGAACAGATAAAGTTGTTATAAAATTTGGTTCCGAAAAAGAAGCAAAGAAATTCTCAGAGGCTGAGGACACCCTAGCATTTTTGTTAAATTCCGGATATGCGGACGCTCATAAACAAATTGTGCGCAATCAAGTAGTCCGAGCTCTATTTTCAGATTTCTTACATTTTACCTATGAATCGCTACGTTCATTTGAAAAGAGAAAGTTCGTAGTTTCAACGGCGTTATTAAGAAAACCGCTGCGTGAGAACCTTATGTTCGCAACTTGGTTAAAGGCCGATAGTGAAGATTTCTATCAGCGCCTGAAATCTTCGCCCGCTGACTTGATGGAAAGTAATCATTTAACGCCAGAGCGGCGCAAGACTCTAATCGCCGGAGCAATCAATAAATGCAAAGGTATGGAGTTTGCCAACGTTGAACGCATTTATGGCATTGTCTACGACAAATCTAACGATTTGGGTTTAGCAACTCTGTTTGACAAAGCATCGCATCTTGTCACGAGCCACCCAAAAATGCGAACAGAAGAGCTAAATCTGAATTTCATATTCAAAAACCCAAACGACGATGATTTTTATTACACACTTCACGCTGATTTGGCTTATGTATTAATGTATGCAAACGTCCTTATGATTTCACTTTATTCTGAAATGTCTAAATTAAAAGATAGTTATCTTGATTATATACTATTAATATCATTGGGTTCGTATACGTCTTTGTTCACCAAAGGACAAAATACATTAGCGAATGAACTAAATAAAGTATTTCGTGAGTTTTTACATTGCCCGCATTGTGGCAATCGTGTGACAATTAACAAGTCGAACGCACCGCAGTTTTTTATTACCGAGTCCATCGGTTGCCAAAAGTGTGGCTTGGATCACGCGTTCCCGCTGTATTGGCTGTTGTCGAAGACGAAGTTTAAAGTCGTTGAAGATCGATAAATCGATCTAGAAAATTTGTGGTCAGGTCTTCAGTTGATTTTTCGTTTATTGAAAACTTCAACAAAATCTGGCGGAGAGGGAGGGATTTGAACCCCCGATAGGGTCGCCCCTATACCGCATTTCGAGTGCGGCGCATTCGACCACTCTGCCACCTCTCCGGAAATAGATGTGCGGTCTCAACGCCGCGCAATTAGCCAATGGCTGGCAAGCACACAAGTGGTTAGCTGAGAAAAGCGCCAAATTGCGGTAGTTTAAGGCATTTCCGGTTGACTCCCGCCTGCCGATTGCCTAACGCCCGCTCAACCGGAACAGCTTCACGCTTTTCCGGTACTTTTTGTTTGGGCTTGGCCGGGGGTTTCCCGGCGCGCAAACATAGGGCATTAGACTGAATCCCGACTGAAAAAAGCCGGCGGCACTGTTCTTAAGAACGGGCCTTCAAACCGGAGCGAACCAAAGGAGACAAGAATGTTCGCAGTCATCAAAACCGGAGGCAAACAATATCGTGTTGCCGCCAATGATGTTCTAAAGATTGAAAAAGTCGCCGGCGATGCTGGCGCAATTGTGCATTTCGCTGACGTTCTCGCCGTTGGCGAAGGCGAGGCTGTGTCGATTGGCGTGCCATTCGTGGCCGGTGCAACCGTAACAGCCGAAGTGGTTGAGCAAGGCCGCAGCCGCAAAGTGATTGCGTTTAAAAAGCGCCGCCGCCAAAACTCACGCCGCAAACGCGGCCACCGTCAGGAATTGACGACGGTGCGCATCCACGAAATTTTAACAGGTGGTGCAAAATCCACAGCTACTGCGGTTAAAGCGCCTGTTCCAGCCGCTGCTGTTTCGGCATCTGCAATTGTTGATGATGTGACAATCATCGGCGGCGTCGGCCCCGCCTTAGCCAAGAAACTGGCCGGTGTTGGCGTAACATCCTTGACGCAGATTGCGGCGATGGATGCAGCCGCAATGGCGAAGCTCGACGATGAGTTGAAACTCGGCGGGCGTACAGAACGCGAAGAGTGGGTTGAGCAGGCCAAAGAATTGCTCGCCGGTAAGCCGCCGCGCGCAAAGATTGACCAAAACAAGTAAATCGTGAAATAAAGCGAATATAGGAGCACTTTAAATGGCACATAAAAAAGCCGGTGGTTCATCGCGCAACGGTCGCGATTCAGAATCAAAACGCCTCGGCGTCAAAAAATTCGGTGGTGAGCACGTCATCTCCGGCAATATTATTGTCCGTCAACGCGGCACAACCTGGCACCCCGGCGCCAATGTTGGCATCGGTACCGACCATACGCTTTTTGCAGTTGCAGAAGGCCATGTGTTGTTTGCCAAGAAGGCCAATGGCCGTGCTTACGTGTCGGTTACCCCGATGGCGAAAGCCGCAGAATAATTGGCACCGCGTTTCGCCGGTGTCTTCGGACCCCGGCGGAAAGTGAAATCCGCAAATTAAGGAAAAGGGTCCGTTCACGGGCCATTTTTCGTTTTAGAGGATTGATGATGGAAATTCTGGTTACGCCGAGGCTGACTTTGCGACCGCCGATTGCGCTGGATGCGGACGATATTGCCCATTGGCTAAGTGATTGGGATGTCGCAAAAATGCTGGGACGTGTGCCTTGGCCTTATGCGCTGGCTGACGCCGAAAACTGGCTCACAACAATGAATCACCCTGAAAAACAAATATACACAATTCACCGTCAAAGTTTGATTGGCGTAGCTGGTTTTGTCGGCAGCGGCACGGCACGTTCTCTCGGCTATTGGCTGGGCAAGCCTTGGCATGGCCATGGCTTTATGCGTGAGGCGCTGATGTGCCTGTTTGATCGTAATTTTTCGGAGCAAGGCGTCGAAAGGATTGAGGCCGGAGTTATCTCAGACAATCCGGTGTCTTTAAAGCTGCAACAGGGCCTCGGCTTTGAGATAACCGGCACGACTGAGACGGATTCGGTTCCGCGCAAATCAAAAGTGCAGGTCATCACGACGGTATTAACGCGGGAGAAATGGCTCGACCGCAAGATTGCTGCCGTTTCAACTTTTAACCCTTTGCATCAACAACAATCCAGCCAGTTTGCCGCATAAGCAAACTGGTTTCACGTGCCACTTTCACATGATCGTGTGCAATCCAGTTTTGTGAGCCAACGTAATAGTTTTCAGTGAAACACAAACAAGGAGACGGCTGATGATGCGCTTTACCCGTATGCTGGGAGCGATGCTTGCCGTGGCAATGGCAATCAATATGGTTCCAAATTTCGCCAACGCGGCTGCTGTTAAAGCAAAACCACGCACAATGCACTTGGAAGAAGTGCTGCCGCAAATCACGCGGGCAACAGGTTCATTTTCGGCGATCAATGGCGTTAAGCGCACTTTCACGGTGGATTTGAAAACAACTTGGAATGGCAAAGTTCTCACTTTGCGCGAGGATTTCGTCTATAATAATGGCGAAAAAGACCGTAAAACGTGGCGTTTCACCAAAACAGGTGAGAATACTTACCAAGGCACGCGCGAGGATGTGATTGGCGAAACAACGCTCACTGTGAATGGCAAAAAAGCCACTTTTACTTATTTGGTTGATCTTGATCCAACGGGCAAAACCAACAAAGTGCGCTTCCGTGACACCATGATTTTGCAGGATGATGGCTCAATTCTCAACACGGCCAATGTTTATAAATTCGGGTTTCCAGTGGCAAAAGTTCAGGTGAATTTCGAAAAGCCAAAACTCTGACACTAAACTTGGTGTTTTGGTGAATCCACGCTTCCCAAAGCGCGTCTTCTTAACCTAGTGTTCCCCGCAGAGTGTGGGGCAACCGCCTGATGGCCGGTAGACGTATTGAAAATGGCTGGTGGGCGCTGATCGCGCCAATAGCAGGTGTTTGCGCCGTTGGCGTCGTCATGTTTCAATTGGCCTCGCCGCTTTTTCCCGCCGTCGCGACTTGTCTCGTGCTGCTGCTCGGCGCATGCGTGTTTGCAGCCGTCCATCATGCGGAAATCATCGCAACACGCACGGGCGAACCCTATGGTTCAATTGTGCTTGCGCTCGCCGTGACAGTGCTGGAAGTCGGGCTCATTTTGTCGCTGATGCTGAGCAAGCCCGACGGCGGGCCGACGATTGCCCGTGATACCGTTTACTCAGCCATTATGATCATTAGCACTGGCATTGTAGGGCTTAGCCTGCTGTTTGGCAGCCGCCGCCATTTTGAACAAAGTTTGCGTATCCGTGGCACAGCTTCAGCACTTGCGGTTCTCATCGTGCTGGCGGTGATCACATTGGTTTTGCCAAATTATACAACCGCCACTGCCGGGCCGACCTTTTCAAAAGCGCAATTGGTGATGGTGGCACTCACTTCGTTGCTGCTTTATTGCGTGTTTCTATTTGTTCAAACAGTGAGGCATCGCGAATATTTCCTGCCTGAAACAGAATTGCACGACGACCAAACCATTCCGGCGGCCCGCACCCTTTGGATGAGTGTGGCCATGCTTGGCACAGCATTATTTGCCGTCATTATGCTTGCCAAAGCGCTGTCACCTTTGTTGGGAAATGCTATTACTTATGCCAAGCTGCCCGTCAGTTTTACTGGCGTGGTGATTGCGGCTCTGGTTCTGATGCCGGAAGGGATTGCAGCAGTACGTGCAGCCTTGGCCAACCGGTTGCAAGTCAGCATTAATCTGGCGCTGGGTTCGGGCCTTGCGACAATAGGGCTTACGATACCCGCCGTTGCACTTGCCGTATTGGTTGGTGATTTCAATATTGTGCTTGGGGTGTCGCCCGCACAAATGGTATTACTGCTGCTGGCGCTTTTTGTCAGTGCCATGACACTCAGCAACGGGCGCACGAATATTTTATTCGGCGCGGTGCATTTGTCGATATTTGCCATGTTTATCCTGATTTCAGCGGTGCCGTAGACACGCACAATAATATTGTGGCCCTTTCATATTCAGGCCGCATTCACACAGCACCTCGTAAATATGAAGGGCCTGCGCTATATTGTGGGCTTGACGGTTGCGCGAATTTCGATCACTCAACCGCCAAAATAAATCGATCAGCGGAGGCTATGGGTTCTTGCCGCTGAAATGCATTAGACCCATACATAAATGGAGTTAAGACCTATGATTAAAACAATCGCAGCTGCAGCCATCACTCTGGCGCTGAGCACCGCTTCTGTTTTTGCCGCTGAATTTGAAGTGAAAATGCTCAATAAAGGCACCGATGGCACAGCCATGGTGTTCGAGCCAAACTTCGTCAAAATCGCACCTGGCGACACAGTCAAATTCATTCCGACGGACAAAGGACACTTTGCCCAGTCACTTAAAGGTGCCGTTCCTGAGGGTGTTGAAGAGTTTAAATCTAAATTGAATGAAGAGACCGTTTATGCACCGCCTGCGGAAGGCGTATACATCGTCAAGTGCACACCGCATTTGGCAATGGGCATGGCAATGGTCATTCAAGTTGGTGCACCAACCAATCTTGACGCAATCAAAGCCGTTAAACTGAATCCAAATTCAACAAAACGTCTTGGGCCGGTTATCGCCGCCATTATGCCGTAAACTTTAAAACGTAGATTTTGAGAAAGGCGGCTTTCGGGCCGCCTTTTTTATTGGTGCTTTGCGAGGCAAGAAACCGCCTGTATAGGACGGCTAGTATTCCAGAGTTTTGATTATGAAGTTTCTTGACCAAACCAAAGTCTATGTTCGCTCCGGCGATGGCGGGGCAGGCTCAATCTCGTTCAGGCGCGAAAAATTCATTGAGTTTGGCGGGCCGGACGGCGGCGATGGCGGGCGCGGCGGCGACGTGGTGATCAAGGTTGTCAACGGCCTCAATACGCTGATTGATTTTCGCTACCAGCAGCATTTCAAAGCGCAAACAGGTGTCCATGGCATGGGCCGCAACCGCGCGGGCGGGCGCGGCGATGATGTTGTGTTGCGCGTGCCAATCGGCACACAGATTTATGCCGAAGACAATGAAACACTGATTTACGATCTAACAAAAGAAGACGAGAAATTCATCCTTGCCAAAGGCGGCAATGGCGGTTTTGGCAATGCCCATTTTAAAACCTCGTCCAATCAGGCCCCGCGCCGCGCCAACCCCGGTTTGGAAGGTGAAGAGCTGACGATTTGGCTGCGCCTGAAACTCATTGCCGATGCCGGTTTGGTCGGCCTGCCCAATGCCGGTAAATCCACTTTTTTGGCAACTGTCACGCAAGCACGGCCCAAGATTGCCGACTACCCGTTCACGACCTTGTTTCCAAATTTGGGCGTTGCCTCAATTGATACGCGCGAATTTGTTATTGCCGATATTCCTGGCCTCATCGAAGGCGCACATGAAGGCGTTGGCCTCGGCGACAGGTTCCTCGGCCATGTCGAACGCACCCGGGTGCTATTGCATCTGGTGTCCGCGCAAGAGGTGGATGTTGCCAAGGCCTATAAAACCGTGCGCGGCGAACTTGAACTTTACGGTGAAGGCCTGATCGATAAGCCGGAGATTGTGGCGCTGAGCCAGATCGATACGGTGGATGAAGCGACACTGGCGCTGAAATCCAAGGCGTTGAAAAAAGCTTCGAAACAAACGCCGTTCATGCTGTCATCGGCTTCACGGCAAGGGCTTGATCAAATCCAGCGCGCCTTATTTGCCGAAATTGATGCTGCCCGCACGCTGGAAAATCCGGTTGTGGTGGATAAACGCTGGGTTGAGTGATGCGCGCGCTTTCTGCCTATAAACGCGTCACGCTGAAAATTGGTTCGGCTTTGCTGGTGGATGGCAAAACCGGCCTCAAGCGCCAATGGTTGGCGGCGATGGCTGCTGATATTGCTGAACTTAGAAACCGAGGCGCTGAAGTGCTGGTGGTCTCGTCTGGTGCTATTGCGCTTGGCCGCTCGGTGCTTGGCCTTGGCACTAGAACTTTGCGTCTTGAAGAAAGCCAAGCGGCGGCGGCGGCAGGCCAGATTCTGCTCGCCCGCGCGTGGGATGAGGCGCTTTCCACTTACGATATAAAAACCGGCCAGATTTTGCTGACACTAGGCGACACCGAGGAGCGCCGGAGATATCTCAACGCCCGCGCCACCATCGGTACCTTATTGAAACTGGGCGCTGTGCCGATCATCAATGAGAACGATACGGTTGCCACATCCGAGATCCGCTATGGCGATAATGACCGGCTGGCAGCACGCGTTGCCACCATGATGGGCGGCGATATGCTGGTGCTATTGTCTGATATAGACGGGCTTTATACCGCCCCGCCAGCGAGTGATGCCAACGCCAAACACATCCCGTTTGTTAAAGTGATCACGCCAGAGATTGAAGCGATGGCAGGCGGCGCGGCGTCGATTTTATCGCGAGGCGGCATGCGCACTAAAATCGATGCCGGAAAAATTGCCACTGCCGCTGGCACTGCCATGATGATCATTAATGGCAAGGCTGACGGGCCGTTAGCAGCGTTGAATTCCGGCGCAAGATTTACCCTGTTTGCCGCCGCCGAAAAACCCGAGCGCGCCTACAAAACCTGGATTGCCGGGCATCTGGAGCCGCAAGGAAAACTCACGCTCGATCAAGGCGCGGTCGCCGCATTGCAATCAGGTAAATCGCTATTGCCAGCCGGTGTGCGCAAAGTTGAAGGCGAGTTTTCGCGCGGCGACACAGTGGCAATCCTAGACCCTGCAGGCGTTGAAATTGCGCGCGGGCTGGCTGCTTATGACAGCAATGATGCCGTCAAAATTGCTGGCCGCAAAACGCAGGACATTGCAAGCCTGATCGGCTATGATGCCCGCAGCGCCATGGTACACCGCGACGATTTGGTGGTGAGCCGCGCAAGCTCAGATAAGGCAGATTTGATAAAGGCGTCCGGAATATGAACGTACATCAACCTGAAATATCGGAAAGCATTGACAGCTTGATGGCCCGTATCGGGACGCAAGCCCGCGCTGCTGCAGTTCCGTTGGCGCTGGCTTCTGCCGAGAAGAAGTATGCGGCGCTGATTACGATGGCCGCATCTATTGAGCGCCATATGGATGGTATCCTCAATGCCAACGCAATTGATGTTGCTGAAGCCGAAATAGCGGGCCTTACAGGCTCGTTTCTTGACCGTTTACAACTCGATAAAAAGCGTGTCTCGGCCATGGCCGATGGCATTCGCGCGATTGCCGAATTGCCTGACCCGGTTGGAACCGTGATCGCGGAATGGACACGGCCCAACGGCTTGCACATCGAGCGGGTGAGAACGCCGCTGGGCGTCATAGGCGTCATCTACGAAAGCCGACCCAATGTAACAGCCGATGCAGGCGCTTTATGTCTCAAAGCCGGAAACCCTGTTATTTTGCGCGGCGGGTCAGACAGCGTCAATTCTTCCAAAGCCATCCATGAGTGTATGCTCGAAGGGCTTAAATCAGCTGGCCTGCCCGAACATTCTATCCAACTCGTGCCGACGCAAGACCGCGTTGCCGTGGGCGCAATGCTAACGGGTTTAAACGGCAACATTGATGTGATTGTGCCACGCGGCGGCAAAAGCCTGGTCGCCCGCGTTCAGGCTGACGCCCGCGTGCCGATTTTCGCGCATCTTGAGGGCATTTGCCATATTTTCATCGACCAATATGCCAATGTCGAAATGGCCCGCAAAATTGTTGTCAACGCCAAAATGCGGCGAACCGGAGTGTGCGGTGCTGCCGAATGCCTGCTGATCGACTGGCGGTTTTACACCAAACACGGCGCGCCGATGATTGAGGATCTACTCAATGCCGGGGCAGAAGTCAGGGCTGACGGCGAGCTCATCAAAATTCCCGGAACCGTGAAAGCTGTGCCTGAAGATTTTGGCCATGAATTTTTGGATGCGATTATCGCTGCCAAACTGGTTGAAGGTGTTGATGAGGCGATTGCCCATATCCGGAAGTTTGGTTCGGGCCATACCGAAAGCATTATTACAGAGAACGCTGCCACGGCGGAGCAGTTTTTCAACGAACTGGATTCCGCTATATTGCTGCATAACGCCTCCACACAGTTTGCTGATGGCGGTGAGTTTGGCATGGGCGCCGAGATCGGCATAGCAACCGGCAAAATGCATGCGCGCGGGCCGGTTGGCGTCGAGCAACTGACCTCGTTTAAATACCGCGTGCGCGGCAATGGGCAAATCCGGCCTTGAACGAAATTGATCCGCGTTATTTTCGTTTCCCCGCCACCGCATCCGGCATGACGGTTGGCCTGTTCGGTGGCTCATTCAACCCGCCGCATGACGGCCATAGATTGGTGGCTGAAACAGCGCTGAAACGCCTTGGCCTTGATCAACTCTGGTGGATAGTGACGCCCGGCAACCCGCTCAAAAGCACTTCGGAGTTACTACCGCTGGAAAAACGCATCGCACTCTCTGAAGAGATGGGTTTAGGCCCGCGTGTGAAAGTCACCGCGCTTGAAGCTGCTTACAAAGTGCGGTTCAGCGCAGATACTGTGTCGTTGATCAAAGCCCGTCACCGCGACGTGAATTTCATTTGGGTGATGGGTGCAGATAATCTGAAATACTTTCACCATTGGCAGCGCTGGCGCTCTATTGCCGAAATGCTGCCGATTGCAATCATCGACCGGCCGGGTTCAACGCTATCCTACGTATCATCTAAAATGGCGCTCACCTATGATTATGCGCGGGTGGATGAAGATGACGCGATATCACTCGCTAAACTCAAAGCACCCAGCTGGACATTGATCCACGGCCCGCGTTCAACACTGTCATCGAGCGCCATTCGCAGCGCAGGTAAAGAACGTTCATAAACTGTCACGTAAAAAACCTTGAAGCCAAAGCTATAAGAGCGTATTTCAAACTCAAGGCGCTAATTTCGCGCCAAACCAAACCGGAAAGTCGTCTATTGCCAACTTCTCTTAATCCAAAAATGGATAAACCTGAACCAGTGAACAAAAAAGCCAATATGGCTGCCGTTGAA
>JANMFT010000065.1:0-2672 GCA_031374255.1 Limoniibacter sp.
CCAACACCATGCGCCGGATACACAATCTGTTCACCTGTCTTGAAACCATGACGGGATAATACTGCGGGTTTTTTAATGGCAGCCATTGGTATTCAACGCTCCTGTTTAACGGTTCGGGCTCTTTTTGAGCCTCGTAGGCAATGCAAGTTAATTCCTCAAAACAGAAAAAACCGCACAGGCAACTGGCCTTGCGGGCGGGCACCTGCGCTTCCGTTTAGGAAGCCAAACCCGTTATACTGCTGGAGTGAATGGTAAATGTCATTGTGGCTGACCCATAACACAAAAATACCGCCGAATCAACGATGTTGCAGGCCAAACGGGGATAGATCAGCCCCTGCCATCGCGGATATGGTTAATGCGAGGGCTTAACGCTCCGTTTATAAAGCTCAGTTTCCTTCACCGGGTTCGGCTGAAAAATACTTTTCAAACTTACCGGTTTCACCGTCAAAGCTTTTGGCATCAGCGGGAGCTTCACCTTTTGAGGTGATGTTTGGCCAAAGCGAAGCATATTGCGTATTGATCTTCAGCCACTTTTCCAGTCCCGGCTCCGTATCAGGCTTAATCGCGTCGGCAGGGCATTCAGGCTCGCACACACCACAATCTATGCACTCATCAGGGTGGATGACGAGCATATTTTCGCCAACATAGAAGCAATCGACAGGGCAAACCTCGACGCAATCCATGTATTTACACTTGATGCAATTATCTGTGACGATGTAGGTCATGCGTAGACATTCCAGCTGTTTTTTTCGGGCCTCTCATGAGGCCTGTCATTTAATATGCGCCTAACTTTTTTGCCCCGCCAGTGCAAGCTTATCAGACTTGGACATCTTGTCCGGATGGCTATTCTAAAGTTCCGGCATTCTGTGGCAAAATTTCATACATTTCATGCGCCGCATCAGATGAGCCTCGGCGCTCAGCCAATGCTGAAATTTTGATCAACTGAATGCCTGCATTATTGGCCAAGGTCAAAACATCGCCTTGATGCAATTTAGCGTCCGGCTTTTCAATTTTACGGCCATTGATACGGATTTTGCCATCCTTCACAAGCGCGGCGGCCTGCGAACGGGTTTTGCAAAACCGCGCATAGACCAGCCATTTATCCAACCTTTGAATGTCGCGTTGTATTTCGCGCGGCGTTTCTGCCCCACCTGTCATTCCCGCTGTCTACGACTTCATGCGCTCTTTAAGCGCAGCCAGTTTGGCAAATGGAGAATCCGGATCCACCGGTTTTTCGAATTTGGGCTTATCAAATTTAGGCTTGTCAAATTTGGGTTTCTCAAATTTTTGATTGCCTGATGTATCGCCAGCGGTTTTCGGCTTTTCAAACCGTGACCTGTCAAACTTAGGTTTGTCAAACTTCGGTTTTTCAAACTTGGGCCCATCACCTGCCGGCGTATTTTGATTGTCTGTTTTCGGTTTGCGCTCAAAGCGCGGCTTTGCCACTTCGCCTTCAACAGCCGGGGCATTATTGTTTCTGGCGCGGAAATTCGGACGCTGCTGAACCGGACGCTCGGCACGCGCCACACGCCAGATCAAAACCGGCTTGGCTTCTTCCACAGGCGCCGCTACTTCCTCTATTATATCTACCGGCTGCAAAGCTTCGGCAGTGTCTGCATCAACGACCGGCATTTCTTCAACGGCCTCCGCTGCTGCGGCTTCAGCCACCGCTTCGGCAACTGCATGCGCATGCGGCGCGGCAATCACCACTTCAAACTTCGGCGTGGTATCTTCCGCGGGTTTAGCATGCACAATCAGTTTCACTTCAGCGAGTTTTGTTTCAAACTCGACCTTGGGCATCGGCTGGCTGCGATAGCCAAGCGCAGACAGCACTGCCACCATATCATCATGGGTTGCACCCAAAATCGACATCATGCCGGGCGTTACAAAAAATGCAGCCTTGCCAAAGGCAGCTTCGGGGCGAACTTCGACGCCCTCTTTCCAATACAGCGCCGGGCGGATCTGGTCAGCCAAGCGCTCCAGAATATCAAACCGTACAGCACGGTTGCCAAGCACCGCAAAACCCGCCAGCCTATAAAAATCAGGGGTTACTTCGGTATTCGGCGCAAAAGACGTGCGCCCCGCTGCCAGTAAAGCCACCGGTTCACCGTAACCTGCCTTATCTTTGGCATCGTTTTTCAGTGCCCATAGCAGCGTGATAATTTCGGCGGGCTGCGGTTTTATCAGTGCGGGCATAAACACATAGTAGAACCCGAACCGCACACCCAAACGCCGCAAAGCCGAACGCGCGGTCTGGTCGAGCGATTTCATCTCTTCCGTGATCGTCCGGCGCTCTACTACTCCGCCACTTTCCACCAGCCGAAACGCAAGGCCCTTGGCAAAGCCAAGCAATTGTTCCGCAGCTGCCAAATCCTGCAACGGCTTGATTTGGGTTTCAATCGTATGGGCAACAAACCGGTCAATCCGCATGGCGACACGGTCGCGCGTTGCGCCCATCAATTGCTCATCGGCCAAAATCACAGCGCGCGGCTTTAGCCAATCGTCGGACGAGGCAAGCTGCGCCACAGCAGCACCAAGCCAGCGCACAACGCCGTCAGCACCAAGCGACAAATCACCGTTTGAAGCAATAGCAAAGCGCGCCGCGCGGGCTTCAAATTCGAGACCCAATGCCTTTTGCGCAGCACCCTGCACAGCTTTGGCATCCGGCCCGC
>JANMFT010000113.1:0-3703 GCA_031374255.1 Limoniibacter sp.
CGTCTTCTGACTGAATTGTCTAACAGGTAAGCAATGTCCAAGCCCTTAATCCCATTCCCTATACAAATGCTGACGACTGATCATTTCTACGGTGGCTCAATATGGGCATGAGTGGGTATGCTATGATTAGTCAAAAATGTGCGGTTTTGTTGGCGTTGACCATATCGCTATTGAATTTGCCTCTAACCGCCAGCGCAAACGCCAACTGCTTTCAAGAACTTGCCACATACAAAGACGCTGCTGCCAATGGCGAACTTGCTTTCACCCCGCGCAAAGAGGGCGAAGTTGACAGCATGTTAGCACGGTTCACAATTACATTTCCCGAAAACAACGTGAAGCTGGATGGCGTCGTCATGGATGCGGGGGAACCGTTCTTCCGCCCGCTTGGCATGATCATGCACAACTGCCCCGAAGGCGACGCGACCGGCGATGAGATTGCCGCCTGCACCGTATGGCAAGGCATCGTCTATGGCCTCGATGAGGTTGGCAATGCCAATTATCTGGCGGCAACCAATGAAGGCCAAGAGGCGGCAAAAACGCTGTTGTTTCCGGATTTGGGTGCGGCGGTTCAAATGTCGACGGCGTTTGGCGCGGGCAAACTTTCTGCTCCGCCGCGTGATGACTTCAAACAATCGGCGTGTTTGGAGTGAAACCCGAGATGATTTTGGAACAGCCTGCAGGCGGAAAAATCTATTATTTGCTCGGCGCTGATCGCAAACTCTATGTCAGTTTGGTGAAGGGCACATTGGGCGGGCACAAAGGCTCAAAGATTTATGGGCGTCTTGATTGCAAAGGTGCAAAACGCCACCTCGCAAATGGAACCTACCAAAAAAGCCGCGTGTTTTTTGCCGATGAGGCAGCAGCGCTGAGCGCAGGTTACCGTGCCTGCAAGCAGTGCATGAAGGGGGCGTGATGCCAAAAATTGGAATGGTGGTGGGCGTCCGCATTATCATCTGGCCAAACGACCATATACCGGCCCATGTTCACTGCTTCTTCAATGGACAGGAATGCCGGTTAGCGATACTGACAGGCGATGTGATTGATGGTGAATTGGAACGCTTTAAGCTGGCCAAAGTTCGGGTTTAGCTCAAAGCCAATCGCCGCGAAGTCGCATTTGCGTGGGATGAGATTATGATTGGGCGCGGGTTCAAAGGAATAATCAAATGAAACGGTATTCAATTGTTGAAGCGACAGTTTCTCAGCATCCAATTGTGCATCTGAAGTTTGATGACGGTTTGGAAGGCGATTATGATTTGTCTGAGTTTATCGCTCGTGGCCCGATGTTTGAACCGCTGAAAGACAAATCGTTTTTCAAAACCGTTGCCATTGGTGAACAGGGCCGTTGGTTTGGCTGGAACCTTGACCGCGAAGGCGAAGAGATTGACTTTTCAGCCGATGGCGCGCGCGGCGAAATCGAACGGCAACATGTTGTAGAACAGGCTGCCGAATACCGCGCTGAAAATGCAGCTAAAAACGGCCTTCAAGCCGCTGAGTAAAGGGTTCCCATGTCTTATGATGTTGTGATTATCGGTTCCGGCCCGGGCGGTTATGTGTGCGCTATTAAATGCGCGCAGCTTGGCCTTAAAACTGCGATTATTGAAAAAAACCCGACGCTTGGCGGCACATGTTTGAACATCGGCTGCATTCCATCCAAAGCGCTGCTCCATGCTTCTGATATGTTCCATGAGGCTGGCCACGGTTTTGCTTCACTTGGTATCGAGGTTGCACCCAAACTGAATTTACCGGCCATGATGGCGCATAAAGACGGCGTCGTGAAAGCCAATGTCGATGGCGTTTCATTTTTGATGAAGAAAAATAAGGTGGAAGTTCACACCGGACTTGGTGCGATTGCCGGGGTTGGACAGGTAACGGTAACTGCCTCCGATGGTGCGGTCACTGCGCTGGAAACCAAAAACATTGTGATCGCCACCGGCTCTGATGTGGCGGGCATCCCAGGCGTAAAGGTTGCGATCGACGAAAAAAACATTGTCACTTCCACCGGCGCGCTGACGCTCAATAAAGTGCCAGCCACCATGATCGTGGTGGGCGGCGGTGTGATCGGGCTGGAGCTTGGCTCTGTGTGGAGCCGCCTTGGCGCGAAAGTGACTGTGGTTGAATATCTGGACGGTATTTTGGGCGGTATGGACGCTGATATTTCTAAAAATTTCCTGCGCATTTTGCAAAAACAAGGTCTTGAATTCAAACTTGGCCAAAAGGTGACCGGCGTTGACACTGCGCTGGAAGGCGCAACCGTGACTTATGAGCCGAAGGCTGGCGGTGCAGCCGAGACGTTGAACGCTGACATTGTGCTAATAGCCACGGGCCGCCGCCCTTATACCGATGGTTTGGGCTTTGAGAGCGTCGGCATTACGCTCGATCGCGGGCGCGTTCCGGTCAACGCCCACTGGCGGGCTGCGCCGGGCATTTATGCTATCGGAGACGTGATCGCAGGCCCGATGCTGGCCCATAAGGCTGAAGATGAGGGGGTGGCGGTTGCGGAAGTGATCGCAGGGCAGCACGGCCATGTGAATTATGATGTGATCCCGTCAGTGGTTTACACCGAGCCGGAAGTGGCATCAATTGGCAAAACCGAAGAAGAACTCAAAGCGGCCGGTGTCGCCTATAAGGTTGGCAAGTTCCCGTTCATGGCTAATGGCCGCGCGCGCGCCATCAACGCCACTGAAGGGTTTGTGAAATTTCTCGTTGACGCTGCAACCGACCGCGTACTGGGTGTGCACATTATTGGCAAAAGCGCAGGCGATCTTATCCACGAGGCTGCCGTGCTTATGGAGTTTGGCGGTAGTTCAGAAGATTTGGGCCGCACCTGTCATGCCCACCCGACGCTCTCAGAAGCTGTGCGCGAGGCTGCTCTCGCAACGTTTGCCAAGCCGCTGCATATTTAAATTCGCACATGCAAAAAAGCGCTGGTGCTAAACCCCAGCGCTCAAATTCAGATTTTCAGATTTGGTTTAAACCAGTGCGAGGCGTTTGCCGTCCACCAATTTGAGGGTTTCCGGAGTTGCGGCAGCAATCTGCTCAACAACCGGCTTTTTGCTCATGGCTGTTGTCATGGATGCGCATCCGCCCATTCCGCCGGCCAAAGCCGGGGCAGATGCAAATGCGAGGAAGGCTACAGAGGCAAGAATTGTCTTCATGGCACGCTCCTAAAGTTTATTGACGCTATGGAAGCTACTATAAAAAATGGCGGTGGCAAGGCGAACCCGTAGTGGCGTGATGCCACAGGCCTTAAACCACTTGTTTGATGTGATTGTCCCAGTGCGCGTCATGCGTCTGGATACTGAACGCGCCGTTTTCGGTTGAGGTCAAAAACGCTTCGCCCGAACCTGCAACGCCGCAGATTTTAGCAACTGATCTCGTTTCAATTGGTGTAGCGGTCTTGGCATCAACCACAAGCATTGTGCCGCCAACCGGCGATGTGAATGCGATCCGGTTGCCATCTGCGCTGGCGGCAACAGAGCCAATATAATTGCTGAAAGCGCCCGTAATTTCCGGCGCAAACTCCGGCAACGCCAGTTCCTCGCCTAAACCGACACGCGCGATCAATGGCGGGCGGTTGGCAGCATCGCCCTCATATTGTCCGCCAATCCAGATAGCGCCGGTGGCATCTTCAGCCATATGGCGCAGTGACAGGCGTTGCAGTGACGCTGGCAATTCGTGGCTTTCGAGCAAAGTGCCGGATGTG
>JANMFT010000145.1:0-3632 GCA_031374255.1 Limoniibacter sp.
GGCGGCGGAGGCATCGTTAAAGCGGTAGGCTTCAATCTGTTTGGTTATTTCGGCATTAGCCGCAGTCAGCTCGCTCAGCACCCAGCGGTTGAGCGTGAGTTTGGCGTGTTCCGGTTTGAAGCTCGCGTCGCGTGCGACGTCATTCATTTCGGCAAAGCGGGTGGCATTCCAGATTTTAGAACCAAAATTGCGGTAGCCGGCAATGCGCGTGGTATCGAGCTTCACGTCCCTGCCCTGCGCTGCCATAATCGCCATTGTGAAACGCAGCGCGTCGGCGCCAAACTCATCAATCAAATCAAGCGGGTCAATCACATTGCCCTTGGATTTCGACATTTTCTGCCCGTCTTTATCGCGCACCAGAGCGTGAATATAGACGGTGTGGAATGGCGCGACAGGGTTGCCATCGGCATCTTTCATAAAGTGCAGGCCCAGCATCATCATGCGGGCTACCCAGAATGGGATAATGTCAAAACCGGTGACCAAAACATCGGTCTGGTAATAGGTTTTGAGTTCAGGGGTTTTAGGAAACTCATTTCCTTGCCAGCCGAGGGTGGAAAACGGCCAGAGGGCGGACGAGAACCACGTGTCGAGAACATCTGGATCGCGCCAGATTGCAAGTTTGCCGTTGCTGTATGCAGGTAGCATCGGTGCACTAACGGTTGATAAATCGCTTACCGTGATGTCGCCCAAGCCACTGTAATATTCGCGTGCTATAACTAGGGCTGCCTCTTCCGTTGTGGCACAGAATATTTTTCGTGGGCGAATTGATTTCCCTCTTGCTTTTGCGTCGGCCGCAATTCCTAGTTTTTTCTTTTCAACTACGGCAAGCAGCTTTTTAGCATCGTCCTTATCTAGCCCATACCAAACCGGAATCTGATGCCCCCACCACAACTGACGGGAGATGCACCAAGGCTGGATGTTTTCCATCCATTGGAAATAGGTTTTATCCCAGCTTTCCGGCACGAATTTGGTGCGGCCTTCGCGCACAGCGGCAATGGCGGGCTTCGCCAAGGTTGCAGCATCACAAAACCATTGGTCGGTCAGCATCGGTTCGATGACAACGCGGGAGCGGTCACCAAATGGCTGCATCACTTTTTTGTCTTCAACCTTGATCATCAGGCCATCGGCATCAATGTCGGCAACGACGCGGGTACGCGCCTCAAACCGGTCCAGCCCGCGATAGGCATCCGGAACCAAATTGATAGCATCAATCATGTTTTCGTCAGGAATTTGAATGCCGGAGTCTTCTATTACCGAACGGGCAAGTGCTTCTGCGTAACCTTTAACTTTTGGAGCCTCAACAGCATACTCCTGCCCATCGGCCCGCATCGCGCCCTTGGTGTCCATCAAACGATACATTGGAATGTTGTTGCGTTTGGCGACTTGGTAATCGTTGAAATCATGTGCCCCGGTGATTTTCAATGCGCCGGAACCGAAGTTCATATCAGGATATTCATCAGTGATAATCGGAATCAGGCGGCGGTGCTGTTTCGGCCCGACCGGTATTTCGCAAAGCTTGCCAACAATGGGCGCATACCGCGCATCATCGATGTGAACCGCCACAGCGCCATCACCCAGCATGGTTTCGGGCCGCGTTGTGGCAATGGAAATATAGTCGCGCGTTTCGCGCAGCGTTATGTTGCCGCCCTCGTCTTTCTCGACATATTCATATTTAAAAGACTCGCCGGTTTCAGGATCTTTTTCGAGCGGATATTTGAAGTGCCACATATGGCCGTCAACTTCCACGTTCTCAACTTCAAGATCAGAAATTGCGGTTTCAAATTTGGGGTCCCAATTTACGAGGCGCTTGCCGCGATAAATCAGACCTTCATTATAAAGTTGGACGAAAACCTCAGTCACAGCTCGAACCATCTGGTCATCCGGCTGCGTTTTTTCGTTAGTCGCACTGTCCTTAGCCGTTTGCTGTTCCAGCAAACTCGGAAGTGCTCTTTCACCCATCGTAAACTTCAGGCGCGACCAATCACACGACGCACCAAGGCGCTTCAATTGATTGACAATCGTGCCGCCGGATTCCGCTTTCCAGTCCCAAACCTTGTTGATGAATTTTTCACGGCCCATCGTGCGGCGGGTTTCATTGGTGCCGCTGGCAGCAAGCTGGCGCTCCACCACCATTTGCGTGGCGATGCCGGCATGGTCAGTGCCCGCCTGCCAAAGCACATTCTTGCCGCGCATGCGCTCAAACCGCACCAGAATATCCTGCAATGTGTTGTTGAGCGCGTGGCCCATATGCAAGGAGCCCGTCACATTTGGTGGCGGGATGACGATTGAATAGGCTTCGGCACCGGGCTTTGAGCCCGCGCCAGCGGCAAACGCGTTGGCATCCTCCCAGCATTTGGCAATGCGTGGCTCAACGCTCACGGGTTCATAAGATTTATCAAGCATAGCGGGCGACCGTGATCGATTTTGGATGCTGTGTCTAAAGCCCGATGGCATGCGGCAAGTCAACGGGAAGGTTGAAAGCGCATCCATCATTTGCTCAACCGCGTTCCTAACATTCGTCATCCCAGACGAGCGCAGTGAAGATCTGGGATCCATGCCATTGATTTGTCAAATAGCGCACCAATTGCCGTGCTCGTTTTGAAAACTTATCGGCATGGGTTCCGGATCTTCGCTTCGCTCGTCCGGAATGACGAAGTTTAAGCAATTCACAAAGGCTGGGCTATTGAGACACGCCTCAAATATCGCCGCGCGCTATCCGCGAAATTTCTTCGCGCACCAAGCGCTCAACCAGATTCGGCAGATTATTATCGAGCCAATCCTGCATCATCGGGCGCAGCATGGCCTCGGCAACATCTGCCATCGGCATTTGTTTTGATTTCAAAAACGCTGAATTCAAATCATCAAACGCGGCGGCAACACGGCGCTCGGGTGATTGCGACACCAGCCGCGCCATTTCAGATTGCAAACTTGGCATGGGCGTTTCAACGGGCTGGACAATTGCTTGAACAACCGGCGCAACATGGGCAGGCACATCAATTTGGAGAGGCTGGGCAATAGGCTGTTGAGGTGCAGTTTGCTGTATCATTTGAACAGCAGGCTGCATGGTTTCGATTGCGGTTTCCAGCGCAGCATCCGCTTCGGCATAATCGTCAACGTCATCTGCTTGAGGATTTACTATCGCCTCATTGCTCTCAATAATTTTGCGGATCGAAGCCAGAATTTCTTCCATTGTCTGCTCGCGCTGCACACCGCTAGTTGAACTCAGAGGGTTGCCATAAGCGTTCATAGTCAAAACTCGCACATTCAATATAAATGATTCGTTCTACGATACGCCATTTGACGCCGATACAAAAATGCGGGCTTTACACCCGCACTAGTTTACCACAGCAAATAGCTGGAATGTTGTTAATCAGCGACCGTCCACGGTGCGCAGACCAAACCATTTGTCTTTGACCGCTTGATAATTCACCTCCGGGTCATAGCCTTTGACACTAAGGCCAATGCGCGCGGGCGTCAGTGAACCAGTGGCCGAAAGCACGGCATAGCTGGCAACAACCAGATCACGCTGTGCGTTGACGGCGTTAAGTTGCGCTACCACCAAGGCATTTTGGCCGTTCAATACGTCCAACGTCGTACGCTGGCCAACATCGCGCTCAGCAACCAAACCGCTC
>JANMFT010000185.1:0-4944 GCA_031374255.1 Limoniibacter sp.
CGCCATTGATTTTGTCATGCCTTCAACCGCGTGTTTGGTTGCTGCATAAACCGCACGGTCAATGCCGCCGACATGGCCCATTTGGCTGGAGATTTGGATGATTGAGCCGGGCTTGTTGGCCGCGATTAAACCCTTGGCAACCGCCTGCGCCAAAAAATAAGCGGCCCGAACATTAAGCGCCATAACGGCATCATAATCGGCAGGCGTTGTGACGGTAGCGGCGGTGTGGCGTGCAAGACCGGCGGAATTGACCAGAATATCAAACGGGCCGTGTGCCTCAACGGCTTTTGCTGTCGCCTCAATATCCGTAATGTCGAGCCGCAAGGCGGACGCATGAAATCCCTCGCTTTGTATCTCAACTTTAACAGCGCCAAGCGCACCCGCATTTCGCGCAACCAAGGTGACGTGCGCACCCTGCTTGGCCAAAGCAACAGCTGCCGCAAGCCCGATGCCGGAAGACGCGCCGGTGACTAAAGCGCGTCGGCCATCAAGCCGAAACGAGGGCGTGCGGGGCAGGGTCATCCGCTCGCTCCCAAAAATGGCTGCCCGTTGATTTTCGACCCAAATTGAACTAAGCTTAGTTTAGTCCAAAGGAGATGTGCCATGAGGCAAATCAACATCCACGAAGCTAAAACCCATTTATCAAGGCTTGTCGAAGAAGCCGCGAATGGAAATGGCTTTATCATCGCTAAATCCGGCAGGCCCATTGCCCGCGTTGTGCCTTTGGAAAAACCGAAGGATAATGTCTCAAAACGTATTGGCTTTTTGAAGGGCACATTCAAATTGCCCGAAAATTTCGACGAGGTCTTCAAAGCCATGGACGCCGAGATTGCAAAATCTTTTGAAGATAGCCCAAACCTTGAAGCAAAATTCATTGCCAAAAAATGATTTATCTTCTTGATACGCAATTGTTGATTTGGGTTATTATAGGCAGCCCGCGTTTGTCTCCAGCGGCTCGAAAAATCATCAGCGATCCAACTGTTAAAACGGTTTTCAGTGTCGTTTCGATTTGGGAGGTCGCCATCAAGCACAGTCTGCGCCCTACTGACATCCCCATTCCATCTGAGCCACTTCGTGATGCCTTGCTGGCGATAGACTTCGAAGAGCTTACTATGCTTGCTCCTCATGCGATTGCCGTCGGAAACCTCCCGCTTATCCACGGCGACCCTTTCGACCGGCTTTTGATTGCGCAGGCAAAAGTCGAGGGCTTTACCTTCCTTACGTCCGATAAAATTCTCGGTGATTATGGTGCGCCGGTGCAGGTGGTCTAACGTCATTCTGCCGCCACCCCGTATTCAAGGTTGCGGCGGCCATAACGGCGCACACGGATGTTGCACTGTTCGGCGTGTCCGACAAAGCCCTCGAGCATACACAAACGGCTGCCATATTCGCCAATCATAGCGGCGGCAGCATCGGTGGTGATGCGCTGGTAGCTATGGGTTTTTAGAAACTTGCCGACCCAAAGGCCGCCCGTATAGCGCCCGGCTTTTTTGGTTGGCAGGGTGTGATTGGTGCCGATGACTTTGTCGCCGTTGGCGACATTGGTGCGCGGGCCTAAAAACAATGCGCCGTAAGAATGCATATGTTCCAGATACCAATCATCGCGGTCGGTCATCACCTGCACATGCTCAGAGGCAATGTCGTTGGCAACGGCCAACATTTCGTCGTGGGTGTCGCATAAGATCACCTCGCCATAGTCACGCCATGACACAGAGGCGGTAGCGGCGGTTGGTAGAATCTGAAGCAAGCGCTCAATTTCTAAGAGACTGGCATGCGCCAATTTCCGCGATGTCGTCAGCAAAACTGATGGCGAATTATAGCCGTGTTCGGCTTGGCCCAATAGATCGGTGGCGCAGAGTTCAGCGTCCACTGTGTCGTCCGCAATCACCATGGTTTCAGTCGGGCCAGCAAAGAGGTCAATGCCAACGCGGCCATAAAGCTGGCGTTTTGCTTCGGCCACATAAGCATTGCCGGGGCCGACTAGCATATCGACCGGCTTGATGGTTTCAGTGCCGATCGCCATAGCGCCGACGGCTTGCATACCGCCGAGCACATAAATTTCATGTGCGCCGCCAAGCTGCATCGCAGCAACGATGGCCGGATGCGGCTCGCCATTAACCGGTGGCGCAGATGCCACGATGCGCGGCACGCCAGCGACTGATGCTGTCAGCACAGACATATGAGCGGACGCCACCATGGGGAATTTGCCGCCGGGCACATAACAGCCGACCGATTGCACCGGGATGGTTCGGTGGCCAAGGATCACGCCCGGCAAAGTTTCAACTTCTATGTCTGTGATGCTGGCGCGCTGCGCTTCAGCAAAGCGGCGGATCTGGGTTTGTGCAAACCTAATATCATCCATATCGCGGGCAGACACTTTTTGCATCGCCGCTTCTATTTCAGACGCCGTCAGCAAAAATGATGGCCGCGCATAGCCATCGAACTTCAGGCTCAAATCGCGCACGGCGGCGTCACCGCGCGCCCCAATATCGGCCAGTGTGGCCTCGACAACAGAACGCACGGCGGCGTCATCATCGGCGCGTTCAGCCTCGGGCTTGCCAGATTTTATGTAAGTGACAGTCATAATGCCTGTTCCAATTTGGTTTGGTTTTGGGCGGCAATGTCCATATTTTCCCATCCATGGCCGCCAAATACATCACGCCCCAATTGGACGAGCACAGAGGCAAAATCGACATTGACCCAATTGTCTTTGATGCGGCCGTCTTCGATGCGCCAAAAATCCATATAGGGGATTGTGACGCGTTTTCCGGTGGGTGCGATGCCCATAAATGTGCCCGAATGCGTGCCCTCTATATGGCCGAAACACGAAACCCAATCGCCCTCAGCCAGAAATTTGGTGGTGTTGTAGGTGCGGTCGGTGAACGCGGCACGGAGCGGCAATTGCCAGCCATTGCGGAACGCTTGTAGGCCGTGCTTCGTGCCGCAGCCCTGATTGCCGATCCAGCGGAAATCGTCATGGAAGTAGGTGTCCATATCATTGGCATTGACAGCAAGCGCTTGTTCCATGCGCAAAATCACTTGCCGTGAGGCTTCGGTTTGTTCGGCAGGGGTCATGGTAGAGCCAATCGCTGGCCGGATGCTGAATCAAACAAATGGCAGATGTTGGCTGGAACGCTCGTATGCACCACATCACCGATGTTGGCGCGGTACTCTTTAGGTGCTTTGACTGAAACCAAAGCTCCGCCAATACGGTAGCTGATCATGGAAGCTTCGCCCAAAAGTTCAATGGAATAAACCGGCGCTGATAATTGGCCGTTGGTTTTGGCGAGAGCCGCATCTTCGGCGCGAAAGCCAAGCGTGATATTGCCGGAATGGGTTTTGGCGAGGCCCTCAATACGAAGGCCTTCGGCGGTAAAAGTGCCATTGACAAGCGAGCCTTCGATCAAATTCATCGCCGGGCTGCCAATAAAGCCCGCCACAAATGTGTTGGCAGGGTGGTCATAAATATCAGTTGGTGTGCCGACCTGCTGAATTTCCCCCTTGTTCATAACCACCACGCGGTCGGCCAAAGTCATGGCTTCAATCTGGTCGTGCGTCACATAAACGGTCGTCGTTTGCAGCGTGTGCTGTAAATTCTTGATTTGCGCCCGCGTGGAAACCCGCAATTTCGCATCCAAATTTGACAGTGGCTCATCCATCAAAAATACAGTGGGTTTGCGCACAATGGCGCGGCCAAGCGCAACGCGCTGGCGTTGGCCGCCGGACAAAGCCGCAGGGCGGCGGTCTAGAAACTCGGTGAGTTCAACCATGGTTGCCGCGCGCATTACCATATCATGGTGCTGGGCTTGTGGCACTTTGCGGACTTTCAATGGAAAACGGATGTTCTCGTAGACGCTTAAATTCGGGTAAAGCCCATAGGATTGAAACACCATCGAAATGTCGCGGTCTTTGGGTTCAAGATCATTGACCACGCGATTTCCAAGCCAAATCTCGCCGGACGTTACATCTTCCAGCCCGGCAATCATGCGCATGGTTGTGGATTTGCCGCAGCCTGACGGCCCGAGCAGCACGAGAAATTCCTTGTCTTTAATGTCGAGGTTGAAGGCCTTTACCCCAACATAATCGCCGTATTTTTTGGTAACATTCACCAGTCGCAGTTCAGCCATGACTTACCCCTTGACCGCGCCGGCTGTGAGCCCGCTGACAATTTGACGTTGAAAGAAAAGCACCAGCACGAAGAGCGGCCCCATGGCAGACACCACGGCGGCCACCGCATACATCACCTTGTTTTCCGCTTGCACTGAACCAAGAAAACTGGCGATTTTAGGCACCATGGTTTGGTTTTCTTGCGTGAGCAGCATCGAGGTCACCGTGAAATCATTATAGGCCAGTAGAAAGCTGAACAGGCCCGTGGTCACCACACCCGGCCACATCACCGGGATAATCACCATCCGGAAAGCCTGAAACCGCGTACAGCCATCGACCATTGCAGATTCGTCGAGGTCTTTCGGAATGCTCAAGAAAAACGAATGCAGCATCCACAATGTGAAAGGCTGGTTGATGGCGACCAGCACGATGATGGTCGTCGGCAAATAGCCCCAAATATTCATCTGAAAGAACGGCAGCAAATAACCAGACACCAGTGTAACATGCGGCATGGCGCGAAAGATCAACGCCGCAATCAATATCCAAAAGGTATAGCGAAATCCTGAACGTGCGAGCGCATAGCCGCCAAGCGTCCCTATGGTGAGCGATATTACAACAACGCACAATGTGACAATGGCGGTGTTGATGACAGACGCCCAAAACCGTTGTTCAACCCACGCACCTTCATAACCATTACCGGTGAAGGCCGCACCGGTTTGCTGCGTGGTTTTAGTCCCATAAAGCGCGTTGGTCCAATCGGCATACGAGAAAAAGTCCGCTTCAACTTTGAATGAGCCCCACGTTGTCCAGATAAACGGAAATGCAGCGGTGATCACC
>JANMFT010000196.1:0-9112 GCA_031374255.1 Limoniibacter sp.
GACATTATCACCATGGTTATTTGCTGTGAACTTTCTCACTAACTTGCCGCGAATCGATCCCGTGCCTAAACGCGAGCCATGGGTAAAGAATCGCCGCCACCAGACAACGGTGGCAATATTGAACCGGTTGATCTGCAAAAAGCGCTGGAAGAGCGCTATTTAGCCTATGCGCTGTCCACTATTATGCACCGCGCTTTGCCGGACGTCCGCGACGGATTAAAGCCGGTGCACCGCCGCATCATCCACGCAATGCGGATGCTGAAGCTTGATCCCAAAGCCAACTTCGCCAAAAGCGCCCGTATTGTTGGCGACGTCATCGGTAAGTTCCACCCGCACGGCGACCAGTCGGTTTACGACGCTTTGGTGCGTTTGGCACAAGATTTTGCTCAGCGTTATCCGCTTGTCGATGGCCAAGGCAATTTCGGTAACATCGATGGCGATAACGCCGCCGCCTACCGCTACACCGAAGCGCGAATGACGGATGTCGCCGCTTTGCTGCTTGAAGGGATTGGCGAAGACGCAGTTGATTTTCGTAAAACCTATAATGACGAAGATGAAGAGCCGGTGGTTTTACCAGGTGCTTTTCCCAATTTGCTTGCCAATGGCTCATCCGGCATCGCGGTGGGCATGGCGACATCCATTCCGCCGCATAACGCTGCCGAACTTTGTGAAGCCGCATTGCTGCTCATTAAAAACCGCGTAACGCCAATTGAGAAGATTGTCGAAATCGTGCCGGGGCCGGATTTCCCGACCGGCGGAATTATTGTTGAAGACAAAGCCTCAATTCTTGAATCCTACCGCACCGGCAAAGGCGGCTTTCGTATCCGCGCCCGTTGGGAAATCGAAGATCAAGGCCGCGGCATGTGGCAGGTCGTTGTCACCGAAGTGCCGTATCAGGTGCAAAAGTCGCGGCTGATCGAGAAAATCGCCGAACTGATGGAAGCCAAAAAGCTGCCCCTGCTGGACGATGTGCGCGATGAATCCGCTGAAGATGTCCGTGTCGTGTTCGTGCCGAAAAGCCGCACTGTTGATGCCGGTTTGATGATGGAATCGCTGTTCAAGCTAACCGAGCTTGAAAGCAGATTTTCACTCAACATGAACGTTCTTACGCGCGGCGTGGTGCCCAATGTCTTGGGCCTGCGAGAAGTGATGCTGGAATGGCTCGACCATCGCCGCGCCGTTTTGGTGCGCAGGTCGAAACACCGGCTTGCGGAAATTGACCGCCGTTTGGAAGTGCTGTCAGGCTTCCTGATTGCCTATCTCAACATAGACGAAATCATCCGGATTATCCGTACCGAAGATCATCCCAAACAAGTGATGATGGCGCGCTTTGGCCTGACGGATAATCAGGCCGAAGCTATTCTTAACATTCGGCTGCGCGCACTTGCAAAACTCGAAGAATTCGAAATCAGACGAGAGTTTGACGCGCTGTCGATTGAGAAGAAATCAATTGAAGAATTGCTGGCATCTGACGGAAAACAATGGGGAACCATCGCTTGGGAAATCGGCAATATCGCCAAGCAATTCTCGAAAGAAACTCCGCTTGGCAAACGCCGTACTACATTTGCTGATGCGCCCGATCATGATGAAGACGCCATAACGCAATCGATGATTGAAAAAGAGCCGGTCACAGTTGTGCTGTCAAACAAAGGCTGGCTGCGTACGCTGAAAGGCCATATTGCCGACGTGTCTTCGCTGACCTTCAAAGAGGGCGACGGCCTCCAAACATTCTTCCATGCGCAAACCACTGAACGCATGATGTTTGTAACGACCGGCGGTAAATTCTACACACTTGATATTGCCAAACTGCCAGGCGGCCGCGGGCATGGTGATGCCGTGCGTCTACTGGTCGATATGGAAAACGATCAGGATATTTTGGCGGCATTTGTTGCCAATGAAACCCGCAAGCGGCTGGTCGTCAGTCATCAAGGCAATGGTTTTGTAATCTCAGAAGCCGACGCGCTCGCCAATACCCGTAAGGGCAAGCAGGTCATGAATGTTGCCGCGCCCGATGAAATGGCATTTTGCGTTACGATCAATCCGGGCGATGATCAGGTGGCTATTGTCGGTGAAAACCGCAAACTCTTGGTGTTCCCGCTTAGCGACATTCCCGAAATGGGCCGTGGCAAGGGCGTTCGCTTGCAGAAATACAAAGATGGCGGTGTGCTGGACATTAAAACGTTCAAAGCCAGCGACGGCCTGAGTTGGGTTGATTCTGCGGGTCGCAACTATGTGCGTTCAGGGGCGGAACTCACGGAATTTATCGGTGCAAGAGCCTCTGCTGGCCGTATGGTGCCCAAAGGTTTCCCGCGAACCGGCAAGTTTGCGGGTTAATCATCTGTTGATCATCTATTGATTTTGAAATTCATCGCGCGTTTTCGAATAATGGGCCTCAACTCTTTGTGGCGCGTTGCAAATCGTCTCGCGTTACGGCGCATTGCTGACAAAAGGTGGCAGCTGAAACGCACAAAATCCTGACCGGCGGTTGACATATCGGCCAAAACGGGCGTATTGCCGATGAGAATGAACGTTCGCACTCTTTATTTGTGCAGGAAACAGTATGGAATATGGCAGCGACATAGCCGTTGAAACGCCTCAGGGTTTACGCCCTGACGCTCCTTCACGCTACGAGCGCCGCGAAGCGCAGGTCGCCCGCATTTTAGAAGGAGCGCGATTGTGCTTTTTAAAATCGGGTTTCCAAGGCGCATCAATGGGTGATATTTGCGCGGCTGCTGGCATGAGTCCCGGCGCGCTTTACCGCTATTTTCCATCTAAGGAATCTCTCATCGAAGCCATTTGCGCTGCCGATAAAGAGGCCGATGCTAAAATTCTAGGCCAGATGGTCAATGCTCCTTCGATCATTGACGGCATGACGACCGGTCTGCTGTCTCACGCCCAGCAGCTTCATGAATCAGGCATGGCGCCGTTATTTGCTGAAATTTACGCCGAGGCGATGCGCAATCCGGCAATGAAGCAAATCTTGGATGACTCAATGTGCGAAGTGACAGAAGTTATTGGTGCAGCACTTCATAATGCGGTGAAATCTGGTGAAATTAACCCGGTTTTGCCGCTTGAGCAGCTTGTGCCGATTATGATGGCCATGGGGCATGGTCTGGTTACAGAAGATTTGCCTCGTATTGGTATTCCAATTCAGACCATGGAGCCGGCAGTGCGTGCAATGATCGTTGGCATGCTCCGTCCACGCGAAAAATACGCTGAGGCAAGTCCATCATCTCAAGTCCAAAAAACTTTGGTCACGTAGACCAAGCAAACTAAATTCGCAATTTTTCTCAAAACACAAGAATGGCCTTTCTCAATGAGTTCTCTAGCCGCAAAAATTCTCAAAGGTGTCGCACTAATCGGTGTTGGCGCAGCTATCGCCACGCTGGCTCCGGGCGTTGTTGAGCATTTGCCATTGCCCAAAAGCATGTCAGGCCAGCCAGTTGAGCAGGTCACTGAAGGCGCACCTGTTGATTTGAACGCGAAAGATGGCCCCAAAGCGCCGTCAATCCGGGTGGTGGCTGCAGTTGAACGTGAAATTGTCCAGTCCATTTCGGCAACTGGCTCAATCATGCCCCGCAGCGAAGCCTTGGTCGGTGCCGATGTGGCAGGTTTGCTGGTTGAAGAACTCTATTTTGATGTCGGCGACATTGTGAAAAAGGGTGACCGTTTGGCCCGCCTTGACCGCTCCAATCTTGAACTGCAAATGACACAAATTGACGCACAGGGCGCCCAAAACGACGCTAATTTGGCGTCGGCTCAATCCCAAACTGTGGACGCTGAAATCGCTATTAAAGATGCCCAAGAGCAGTTGAACCGCATCTTGCCATTGGTAAAATCCGGCGTCGCTTCGAAAGCCCAGCGGGACAGTGCGCAAAACGCACTCGACAGCGCAAAGGCGCGGTTCAACAGTTCCCAGCAGGCCGCTTTGGTTGTGCAATCACAAAAAGCGGTGCTTGAGGCTCAACGCAAACAAACCGCTTTGCAACTCAACAAAACCGAACTGCGCTCACCTGTTGATGGCCTTGTTCTGGCGCGCAGCGCCGCAATTGGTCAGGTCGTATCCGGCGCAGGCGGCGCGTTATTTACAGTCGCAACCGACCGCGCGTTTGAACTCGCTGCTGAAGTTTCAGAAGCGGATTTGGCGCGGTTACAGCAGGGCATGGATGTCAACGTGACATTGCCGGGCCGAAATATGCCGATCGCCGGAACCATCCGGATTGTAAGCCCGCAAGTTGATCCGAAGTCACGCCTTGGCACAGTAAAGGTCACGCTTCCAATGGACGAAGCATTGCGCAATGGCAGCTTTGCCCGGGGCGTTATAGTGCTCGAGCGCAAGCGCACTGTCGCTATCCCGTCAGCAGCAGTACTTTACCGCAACACCGACCCGTTTGTACAAAAAATCGTCGACGGCAAAGTTGTCAGCACCAAGGTCGAGCTTGGCCTTCGCGACAATGAATTTGTCGGTGTCGCGTCCGGTCTTGCCAAAGGCGACGTTGTGATCAGCCGCGCCGGAACATTTGTAGCTGATGGCGATGCCGTTACACCCATCATGGAAACCGAAGTCGCAGGAGCAACCAACTGATGAACTGGAACATTTCCGCTTGGTCGATCCGCAATCCGGTTCCGCCGATTCTGCTCTTTGTTGTGCTTTGCGCGCTCGGATGGATGAGCTTTGGCCGATTGGCTATTACGCGTTTTCCAAATATTGATATTCCGCTCGTGGTGGTTTCGGTTGTTGATCCGGGAGTTGCCGCCTCAGAGCTCGAAACGCAGATCACCAAAAAAGTGGAAGACTCCGTCACCAACGTGACCGGCGTTAAAAACGTTATTTCAACAATGTCGGAAGGCGTTTCAACTACCGTTATTGAATTCCGCTTGGAAGTAGACAGCCAAAAAGCCGTCAGCGATGTCAAGGACGCGATTGAAAATATCAAATCGGAGTTTCCGGCAACCGCGGGCGAACCCAACATCACACGCCTAGATGTCGAAGGCGGATCGATCATGACTTACGCTGTTTCCGCGCCGACCAAAACGCTGGAAGAGTTGTCATGGTTCGTGGAAGACGTCGTAAAGCGCGATTTGCAAAGCCTGAAAGGCGTTGCCCAAGTCAGCCGTTATGGCGGCGTTGACCGCGAGATTAAAGTTGAGCTGGATCCTGCCCGCGTCAACGCATTGGGCGTGACCGCCGCAGACATTAACAATGGCCTCCGTTCGGCCAACATTGATTTAACCGGCGGGCAGAGTGACATTGGTGAGCGCACGCAATCGATCCGAACTTTGGGTCAGGCCAAATCCATCACAGACTTAGAGAATTTGAGTTTCTCTTTGCCGACCGGCGCTAAAATCCGCCTCGGCGATGTCGCCACCATCACCGATGATTATGCCGAACCGGTATCGTTTGCCAAAATTGGTGACCGCACCGTGGTTGCGTTTGCGGTTTTCCGCGGCAAAGGCGAGAGTGATGTGTCGGTCAAAACCCGTGTTGAGGGTGTGGTCACCAAACTCAAAGAAGCCAACCCCGATGTCGATATACTGAAAGTTGACGACGCTGTTGAATACACCAACGGCAACTACGTTTCGGCCATGAGTTCACTCATAGAGGGCGCATTGCTTGCTGTCCTTGTGGTGCTGTTGTTCTTGCGGGACTGGCGTGCGACGCTGATCACTGCCGTGGCATTGCCGCTGTCGATCATTCCAACATTCTTTGTGCTCGAAATGCTGGGCTTCTCTCTCAATCTCGTATCGCTTTTGGGTATCACTCTGGTGACGGGCATTCTGGTCGATGATGCGATTGTGGAAATTGAGAACATCGTTCGCCATATGAAAATGGGTAAAACGCCATACCGGGCGTCGATTGAAGCGGCGGATGAAATTGGTCTTGCCGTTATTGCGATCTCGGCAACCATTATTGCCGTGTTTGCGCCGGTCTCTTTCATGGGCGGCGTTGCGGGCCAATATTTTAAACAATTTGGTTTGACGGTAGCAGTGGCCGTGTTTTTCTCGCTTCTGGTCGCCCGCCTTATTACGCCGATGATGACCGCTTATTTGATGCGCGACCACCACCCTGAGGAGCCAAAGCCCGGTTTTGTGATGCGCGGCTATCTTGGCCTTTTGAAACAAGCCGTGCGCTTCCGTTGGGTTACATTGGTTTTAGGCGGCCTGTTTTTCTACGGTTCAATTCAAGCAATCAGCCTTTTGCCAGCCGGATTCATTCCAAAAGAAGACGCCAGCCGAATGGTGATTTCTATGGAGTTGCCTCCGGGAACACCGCTCACCACAACGCGCGCTGCGGGCGACGAGGTTGATGCAGCTTTGCGTGGAATCCCGGGTATTGAACAGGTCTATATTGTTGGCGGTGCCAATGCGACCGGTTCTCGTGAAACACGCCTTGCCACCATAACAGTAGACTTGGTTCACAAATCAGAGCGCCAACTCTCACAGGGTGACATTGAGACGATGGCCCTCGCGCGTTTGGCAAATGTTCCAGATGCGCGGTTCTACCTCGTCAATGATCGCGGTGATCGTGAATTGGCTATCGGCGTGATGGGCACAGACGGTGCGCAGATTGAAGCTGAAGCCCGTAAAATCCAGAGCGTTATGAACCAATCCGGTATGTTCGTATCGGTAACCTCAAATGCCGCTCTTGATAAGCCGGAAATCATTATCCGCCCACGGCAGGATAAATTAGCCGAACTCGGTCTTTCAACGGCAGATGTCAGCCAAGCCTTGCGTGTTGCAACCTTGGGTGATGTTGACACAAACCTTGCTAAATTCACTGTCGGTGACCGGCAAATCCCGATCCGCGTGAAGCTCGCCAAATGGGCCCGCGAGGATTTAGATGCCATCCGCAACATGCAGGTGCGCACGCCAAATGGCGCTTCTGTACCGCTGGCGTCTGTGGCTGACATTGAGTTTGGCCAAGGGCCTTCCACCATCCAGCGCTTCAACCGTGAGCGCCGTGTTGTGATTGGCGCAGACATGGCCAAGGGCCAGGAACTTGGGCCCGGTGTTGATTTTGTGAAAGCCAGCGATGTCGTCAAAAACCTGCCTGCCGGTGTTCGAATTCAGGAAACCGGTGATGCTGAAGTCATGGGCGAGGTGTTCGCCAGCTTTGCAATCGCTATGATTACCGGTTTAATGCTGGTGTTTGTGGTGTTAATTTTGCTGTTCGGCTCAGTCTTCCACACACTCACCATTCTTATGTCATTGCCACTGTCGATTGGTGGTGTCGTGGCAGCGTTGTATTTGACCAATAACGCCATTTCGATGCCGGTGGTGATTGGGATATTGATGCTGATTGGCATTGTGACCAAAAACGCCATTATGCTCGTCGATTTTGCAGTTGAACGTGAAAAACACGGCATGAACAAGCGTGAAGCCATTATCGATGCAGGCCGCAAACGCGCGCGCCCCATCGTAATGACAACAATTGCTATGGCCGCCGGTATGTTGCCTGCCGCCTTGGCATTTGGCGATGGCGGCGAATTCCGTGCGCCAATGGCGATCGCTGTGATTGGTGGCCTGATTGTGTCGACCGTGTTGTCGCTGGTATTTGTGCCTGCGATCTACTCAATCATGGATACGATCAGCAAATGGGTTGGCAAGGCGGTACGTTGGGCGATCAACCCCAACCAGCCTGATGAGCCTGAATTATTTCTGCCTTCACCGGTCTACGTCGATAATCGCCCGCAGCAATTGGGCAAATCAAATCCATCACTTCCTTCGCCGCAACCGGCTGAATGATGCGAAATTAAGCAGGCCTGCTTGGGCGGGCCTGCTGCAATTCCCACAGTGAGTGGGTAATGATCGCCGGCAACATAACGCCTCCCCCGAAGAGCGTCATTGTTGTCGGCGTTTCATTGTTTTCAATTCACATCGACAATCCCATAACGGTAGGCATTTCATCGGCCTCAAACCGTTTCCAGCCTTTGTCGGTTAGAAGTTCAATCGGCCGGAATTTGATTTTGTAATCCATTTTCTGTGAACCGTTGACCCAGTAGCCAAGGTAAACATAAGGCAAGCCAAGGCTGCGGGCGCGTTCAACATGATCCAAAATCATATAAGTCCCAAGCGAACGCGCACCTTCATCGGGCTCATAAAACGAATAAACCATCGACACGCCGTCTTTCAGAACATCACTTAAAGCCACCGCAATTAAATCACCATCGCGCCGCAGCACCGGATGAAATGTCGACGAAGATTTACGGTACTCGGTTATTTGCGTGTTCACATGGCTGTCTTCAATCATCATCGCGTAATCAAGCACAGACATATCCGACATACCGCCGCCGAAATGGCGCGAGTCCAAATAAGCGCGGAAAATTGAATATTGCTCGGTTGTCGGCTCAGCCTTGTAAACAATCTTTTTCAAGTCTTTGTTTGTGTTTGCTACGCGGCGCTGCGAGCGGGTCGGTTGAAAAAAATCCACCGGAATACGAACTGACACGCAGGCTTGACAGCCCTCGCATGCGGGGCGGTAAGCAATATTTTGTGAGCGACGGAACCCGCCTTGCGTTAGCACATCATTGAGATCAGGCGCTTTTTGCCCAACCAAATGCGTAAAAACCTTCCGCTCCAAACGGCCTGCCACATAAGGGCATACACCGGGTGCGGTGAGGAAAAACTGCGGCGCATCAATAACGTGCTTGGTCATATCCTAAGCATGGTGGGATTCGTGGAAAAATCAACACCATCGCTGCTTTTGGACGTGCTGGATCAAAACTATTTCGCAGTTGACGTCCTCTGCATCGAAGTGTGCAGCAAAATATCATGCAGAGCGCGTTTCCGGCTGGTGAACAATGCAAGCAGAAGAATGAAGGGCGTCAAAATCGTGTTGAAGACCCAAAATAAAACCAAATGCACTGTGGCAATCAACCAATCGACTTGACTGCCATCGTCTTTGACAATTTTCAGACCCATCGCCTTCATGCCCGGAGTGGCCTGGTTGCGCCCGCCAAGGCTAAGCGCGACGTAAGGAACCACAACTATTGGCACAAGCACGGCATAAAGCAGCCAGGCAAGGCCAAACGTCAAAACGCCTAAAATGCCAATAACGAAACCCAGCACCAAAATCACAATTGCCATCACGACATAATCAATGAGAAACGCA
>JANMFT010000227.1:0-4118 GCA_031374255.1 Limoniibacter sp.
AACTCAAACTTGTCGAGATTTTCGGATTTGGCAAAGCCGGACGACATTAAAAGTGTCACCGCAGCGCCAACCAAAGTCAGTGCTTTCATAAAGCGCGAGAAAGCGTCGGTGACATAAGCGCCGCCGAAGGCTTTGCCGTCTGGCGACACAAAAACGACCATAATTAAAGCGGCAATGAGCACGAGCGACGCAAGAACGGTGATTGTGCGGCTGATATTTTCTGATTTTGAAAACACGCCTAGCATGAGAAGGACGATTGCGCCGATAGCAACAATCAGTTCCGGTGAGGCGATCACGAGGCTGGCGGTTAGGTCAGGCATAATCGCTCCGCTCAGTTTGCAGGTGCAGCCGCAAGTGCGGCGCTATCGATGGATTGTTGAACACTGGTGACGAGAGCATCAACTGACGCTGCCGTCACATCCAAAATGGGGGTCGGGTAAACGCCATAAAACAAAGTCAAAAGCACCAGCGGATAGATGATAGCCTTCTCGCGGGTCGATAAATCCAGCATCGCGCGAACGCTGTCTTTGGTGAGTTCACCAAAAACCACGCGGCGGTAAAGCCAGAGTGCGTAAGCGGCGGACAACACCACGCCGGTGGTTGCGAACAATGCGACCCAAGTACTGGCTTTGAACGCACCCATCAATGTGAGGAATTCACCGACAAAGCCCGATGTGCCGGGCAGCCCGACATTGGCCATAGTGAAAATCAAAAACACAACGGCATATTTCGGCATGTTGTTGACGAGTCCGCCATATGCCGAAATCTCACGCGTATGAAGCCGGTCGTAGACAACCCCTACGCACAGGAACAACGCACCGGAGATAAAGCCGTGGCTGACCATCTGGAATACCGCGCCCTGAACGCCCTGCATGTTGAGCGTAAAAATGCCCATCGTTACAAAGCCCATATGGGCGACGGATGAGTAAGCGATCAGCTTTTTCATGTCTTCCTGCATTAGCGCCACCAGCGAGGTGTAGATTATTGCAATGACTGACAGGGTGAAAACCAACGGGGCAAAATCAACGGAGGCGAGCGGGAACATCGGCAGCGAGAACCGCAGGAAGCCATAGCCGCCCATTTTCAATAGTATCGCGGCCAGAATAACCGAACCCGCAGTGGGTGCCTCAACATGCGCGTCGGGGAGCCAAGTGTGCACCGGCCACATCGGCATTTTCACCGCGAAGGACGCAAAGAACGCCAGCCAAAGCCATGTCTGCATTTCGGCAGGAAAATCATAAACCAGCAAAGCGCGGATATCCGTCGTGCCGGCCTGCCAATACATCGCCATGATGGCGAGCAGCATCAGGACTGAGCCGAGCAGCGTAAAAAGAAAGAATTTGAATGAGGCATAGACGCGACGCTTGCCGCCCCAGACACCGATGATGATAAACATCGGGATAAGGCCTGCTTCAAACAGCACGTAAAATAGGAAAATATCGAGCGCGCAGAAGACGCCAATCATCAGCGTTTCAAGCAGCAGAAACGCAATCATATAGGCTTTGAGCCGATGCTCAACGGATTGCCAAGAGGCCAAAATGCAAATCGGCATCAGGAATGTGGTGAGGATAACAAATGGCATAGAAATGCCATCAACGCCCATATGATAGCTGATGTCACCGCTTGCACTGCCGAGCCAGCTTGCTTTTTCAACAAACTGAAAATCTGGGTTGGCCTTATCGAACCAGAACCAAATCATCAGTGACAGCAAAAACGTGAAGCTGGTGACGATGAGCGCGATCATTTTGATGTTGCGGCGCGCGTTTTCATCATCGCCGGTGATGAACAAAAGCATCGCCACGCCAATAAGCGGCAAAAACGTGATGGTCGATAAAATTGGCCAGTCAATCATGGCTTAAACCGCGCCTCCGGCCAGCATCCAAGTCACAAGCCCGGCAACGCCAAGCAGCATTGCAAAGGCATAATGATAAAGATAGCCGGATTGCAGTTTGACGGCGCGGCCTGTCAAATCCTGTACGCGGGCGGCAATTCCGTCAGCGCCGAACCCGTCAATCACGCGGCCATCGCCTTGCTTCCACAGGAAATGCCCGAGCGCTTTTGCAGGACGCACAAACAAGAAGTCATAGAGTTCGTCAAAATACCATTTGTTCAACAGAAACGCGTAGAGGCCTGACTGCGACTTGGCGATTTCTTTCGGCACTTCGGGTGAGCGGATATACATCCAATAGGCAAGCAAAAAGCCTGTGACCATCGCAACGAACGGTGAGAACTTCACCCATTTCGGTACTTCGTGAAATTCTTCAAGCAGCTTGTTATCTGGCAGCAGAAACAAAGCGCCTTTCCAGAATTCGTTGAAATCATGGCCGTAGAAATAATCGTGGAACACGACGCCCGAAAACAATGCCCCGAACGCCAGCACGAACAGCGGCACCAGCATCACCATAGGGCTTTCATGCACATGATGCATCACGTCGTGGCTGGCGCGCGGCTCGCCGTGGAACGTCATGAAAATCAAACGCCAAGAGTAAAAGCTTGTCATCAATGCGGCCATTACCAAAATAATGAATGCGAAGCCGGAAGCGCTGGAATGGGAGGCGGCAAAAGCAGACTCGATGATGGCGTCTTTGGAGAAGAACCCGGCGGTGCCAATCATCGTGAGCGGTATACCAAGGCCGGTGAGCGCTACCGTGCCAATCACCATCATCCAATAAGTTTTCGGAATGTGTTTCCGAATCCCGCCCATGTGGCGCATATCCTGTTCGCCATCGACGGCGTGGATGACTGAGCCAGCGCCCAAGAACAGCAGAGCCTTAAAAAATGCGTGGGTGAACAAATGGAAGATCGCCGCGCCATATGCGCCAATACCGAGTGCGACAAACATATAGCCGAGCTGCGAACAGGTTGAGTAGGCAATCACCCGTTTGATGTCGTTTTGAACAAGGCCGACGGTGGCAGCAAAAAACGCGGTGATTGCGCCGACGATTGTAACGACCAGCAGTGCAGTGTGTGACAACTCAAACAAAGGCGACATGCGGGCAACTAAGAAAACACCGGCTGTCACCATGGTTGCAGCATGGATCAACGCGGAAACCGGCGTTGGGCCTTCCATTGCATCGGGAAGCCATGTGTGAAGCGGAACCTGCGCTGATTTACCCATCGCGCCCATAAACAAGAGCAGACAAAGCAGGGTAATTGTGCCTTCGCGGCTAAGTTCCAGCCAAAGAAATTTGAGATAGATCTCGCCTTCGGCGCCGCCTGCCAAGAAGCTTTGAGCATTGGCAAAAATCACATCAAAGTTGACAGAACCGAACACAACAAAAATACCAAAAATGCCGAGCGCGTAGCCAAAGTCGCCGACACGGTTGACAATAAAGGCCTTCATAGCAGCGGCGTTTGCGGATGGTTTTTTGTACCAGAAGCCGATCAGCAGATAAGAGGCAAGGCCAACACCTTCCCAGCCGAAGAACATCTGTATGAGGTTGTTGGACGTAACAAGCATCAGCATCGCAAGGGTAAACAGCGACAAATAAGCAAAGAACCGCGAACGGTGCTCATCATGGTGCATGTAGCCAATCGAATAGACATGCACCAAAGCTGAGACAGTGTTGACGACTACAAACATCACCGCTGTCAGCGTATCAATCCGCAAGGACCATGACACTTCAAGCGCGCCAGATTTGATGAAAGGGAGCACTTCAACAATTTCAGTCGCATGCTCATGAGCAATCGCAACGTTGAAAAACACAACCCAAGACAGCACGGCGACAATCAGCATCAAGCCGGTCGTGACGTATTCAGAGGCCTTATGGCCGATTTGCGGGCCAAACAAACCTGCAACCAAAAAGCCGACCAGCGGCAGAAAAACGATGGCTTGATACATGGCTCAGCCTTTCATCATGTTCACGTCTTCAACCGCAATCGACCCGCGATTACGGTAGAACACGACGAGAATGGCAAGGCCAATGGCGGCTTCGGCAGCGGCGACGGTGAGAATAAACAGCGCGAAGACCTGCCCGACCAAATCATTCAGCGCGGCTGAAAAGGCAACAAAGTTGATGTTTACCGCAAGCAGAATCAATTCAACCGACATCAAAATGATAATGATATTTTTGCGGTTGATGAAAATGCCGAACACGCCAAGCGTGAATAAAATCGCG
>JANMFT010000219.1:0-3605 GCA_031374255.1 Limoniibacter sp.
CACCGAAAGCTGCTTGCACACCGGCCTCACCCAAAGTGGCGTTTTGGTTGGTGCGTGACAGGCCCGGTGCGGTTTCAACTCCCAATGACAATGTGGTGGCGATTTCAGTCAGTGACTTGCCAGCTTTGAGTTCAGCCAAAAGGGCAGTGGCTTTTTCACCTATCAAGCGGTCAGCCTCTGCTCCCGTCCAATCAGCGGTGACACGGGCTTTGACTTCATCTAATTTTGCATCTCGGGAAGGGGTGACCGACACAACCTCGCTCCATAAAAATCCGGTTGCACCGATCGAAATTGGCGGCAGTTCAGCGTCGACTTCAGAGTCAAAAGCCAGTTTTAAAAGCTGATCTGCTTCGGGAAGCGTTTCAATTCGCGTGCCGTCCGGCGCTTCGCCGGTTCTGCTGACAGAAGCTACTTCAACGATTTTCAAATTCAACTTTTGCGCTGCGCCCTGCATGGTGTCGCCACCCGCCCGCGCATCCTCATAGGCATCATGCACGTCCAAAATACCCTCAGCAGCTTTGGCAATCGCAAGCTCTTTGCGTATGTCGTCTTTAACCTCGTCAAATGTCTTGGTAATTGCCAGGGCGATGTCAGTGACGCGCACAATCATAGGGCCAAATGCCCCGTCGATCACGGGGGAAACTCCGCCTGCATCTATGATTGAAAATGCAGCTTCAGCTATTTTCTTGTCTGAAACAGCAGCCTTTTCAAACGAGCCAAGCGTTACATCAGCAACAGTTTTCTTTTGGTCAGCAATAAGAGTGTCGAATGTTTTGCCAGCGTTAAGCGATGCTAAAGCCGCATCGGCAGCAGCGCGGTCGGGGAACAATAATTGCTGAATTGTGCGTTGTTCGGGCGTTGTGTACCGCGCCAGGTTTTTATCATAATCGGCCCGCACATCGGCGTCAGCAATCGTCATGCTGCCCGCCATGTCTTCCGGGGCCAGCTTCAGATAGCGGATCGCGCGATATTCAGGGAAGCGATAGTCGGCTTTGTTTTCATCAAAAAATGCCTGTAATTTTGCTGCATCTGGCGCAGCAACCGGCTCAACCAAACGACGCGGCAAAACGAGATAAGAGACATCGCGGGTTTCACCATTATAAACGGAAAGTGCATCCAGAAACGCCGCTGGTGTTGTCATGCTGTCGGTCGATGAATCCACGATTTGCTGGCGGCGGGCAACTTGAGCGCGGTTCTGCAAATAATCTTCGGGCCGCATGCCGACTTCGCGCAACACGCGCTCAAACATGCCGCGGTCAAACTGCTTTGATGCATTGAAAAACGACGGGTCTTTCGATGTGAGAATGGCCAACTGGTCTTTCGAAATACCAAGGTTCATATCCTTGGCCAAATTATCGAGCAGAGCACCTGCGCTAAGCTGCGATAAAACCTGTTGATCAATACCGAGGGCCACCGCCTGTTCGCGTGTGAGTTTAGTGCCAAATTGTTGTGACATGCCGCGCAACTGGCGGTCATACGCCAGCCTGAATTCCACCGGCGATACATTGGAATTGCCGACTTCAATGACCGTACGCGGACCGGTTCCGGACATCATCGAACTGGAAACGCCCCAGACGCCAAAGCTGAGAACTAACAGACTCAAAAGCAGTTTTGCCACCCAGCCACCGGAAGCTTTGCGCATGGAATCAAGCATAGATCGTCTCACTTCAATAATCAGATTTGCGCCCTTCTAAATCAGGCGCGCGCAAGATGGAAACCTGAAATGTTCAACGTGGTGCTTTTGTGATGTTTTCAGGGAAGATAAATCGCCATGCACCTGTTGCAGCGTCTTTTTTGGGCAGATATGAGAAGTAATACAAATGAGCCAAGTTTGGAAATGCCGATATGACGCCCGATGTGAAGCTGCTGATTGCCGGTAATTGGAAAATGAACGGCGTGGCCGCTTCCCTCAGCGAACTTAAAACCGTTGCGGCGGCCCTGTCGCCACAAATTGCTGGCCGCGCCGATGTTTTGCTGTGCGTTCCAGCGACATTGATCGCGCAAGCCAAATGGCAAAGCCAAAACACGGCACTTAAAATTGGTGCACAGGATTGCCACCCCGACATTTCCGGCGCGCATACCGGCGATATTTCGGCTGAAATGTTGGTTGATGCGGGAGCCAACGCAATTATTGTCGGGCATTCAGAACGTCGCGCTGACCATGGTGAAACCAATGGCACTGTATTGGCAAAAGCCGAAGCTGCCATGCGGGCAGGGGCTTTAGCAATTATTTGCGTTGGTGAAACCGCCGCTGAACGCAAAGCTGGAAAAACAATCAGCGTTGTAGGTGACCATTTGGCAGGCTCTGTGCCCGATAGTGCGACTGCCGCAACTGTAGTGATCGCCTACGAGCCGGTTTGGGCGATTGGCACGGGTTTGACTGCCACGCCGGATGATGTGCGCGACGTGCATGCCTTTATTCGCCGTGAACTTGTGCATCGTTTTGGCGCGGAAGGCTACAAAATGCGCATCCTTTATGGCGGCTCGGTCAAGCCAGCCAATGCCGGTGAATTGATGGCTGTCGCCAATGTTGACGGCGCTCTGGTTGGCGGGGCCAGCCTCAAGGCCGTGGATTTTCTCGGGATTATCGGTGTTTAACCGGTTGCACTGCCAATTAACCCGCCCCATTTAACAAACAGCGTGCTGAACGGGCTTTTCTTACCGGCCTTCGGCATGTAAAGCACCGCAAAACTTAAGACGCGTTAGCGCCAAAACTGGAATTTTATTTCATGGAAACTATTATCATCGTCATCCATTTGATGATTGTTATTGCGCTTGTGGGCGTTGTCTTATTGCAACGCTCGGAAGGCGGCGGCCTCGGCATTGGCGGCGGATCCGGTTTTATGACAGCGCGGGGGGCAGCAAACGCATTAACCCGTTCAACCGGTATTTTGGCAGCAGCGTTTTTTGCAACATCTTTGGTGTTGTCGATTATCGCCCGTTATGGGGAAAGCCCGACAGACATTCTGGACCGCGTGCCGACGACCCAAGAAGGCGGAGCAGGCGTTCTTGATGCAATCGGTGGCGCCGTCGGTACAGATCCGGCAAAACCGGCTTTACCCGCTGTACCAACCGATGGTGCGGTTGCCCCGGCCACACCGGCTCCTGCCACAACAGTTCCGGAAGCGCCAGCAACACCGGCCACGGCAGCAACACCGGCAGTGCCAAACAACTAATTCTTTTCAAAAGTTTTAAAAGCGGCCTCCTTGCGGGGCCGTTTTTATTTGTGCTGGGATAAGTTGTAGCCTCACCCATTTTTATCTGGCGGAATCGGCCAACGACCACTAAGGCTCCAAGTCCATGGCGCGATATGTTTTTATCACTGGCGGCGTGGTTTCCTCACTTGGTAAGGGTATCGCAGCAGCTGTACTCGGGGCACTTTTGCAGGCGCGCGGCTATTGCGTTCGCATCAAAAAGCTTGATCCCTATCTTAATGTCGATCCCGGTACGATGTCGCCTTATCAGCATGGCGAAGTTTTTGTCACAGATGATGGTGCGGAAACCGACCTTGATTTGGGCCATTATGAGCGGTTCACCGGCCGCCATGCCAACAAGGCTGACAACATCACCACCGGGCGCATTTACAAAAACATCATCGATAAAGA
>JANMFT010000241.1:0-8170 GCA_031374255.1 Limoniibacter sp.
GATTCACACATCAAGTTTTTGCTTTCCTGTTTTGTGCTTGATATTGAATTCGAAGGACAAGGCTGGATGTTAAAACCTCCCTCCCCCTTGTGGGGAGGGATAGAGGGTGGGGGTAACTAAGCCCATAAAAGCTGGAAATTATTGTACGAACTATACTTTTCCAACTTCTCTTGGCTTTTGGTTGTCACCCGCGCTATTTCGTCTCTTTCATGGGCGGTTCCAACCCGCTACAGCTTAGTCAACAAAACATCTGATAAATACGGGCAGAAAATTGATGAACCAAATGAACGTTGAACGCAGCCTTTTGCCCGATACCAAGGTGAATGTTGGTAAAACTTTCGGCTTTAAATCCGATATGATGGTGCCTGCCTATTCAGTCCGTGAAGGCCAAGTGCCGGAGATTGACCCTGATTATCTGTTTGACCCGCTGACAACGCTGGCGATACTGGCAGGCTTTGCGCATAACCGCCGCGTGATGGTGTCGGGCTACCATGGCACCGGTAAATCAACCCATATTGAGCAGGTCGCTGCGCGGCTGAACTGGCCTTGCGTGCGTATCAACCTCGACAGCCACGTCTCGCGTATTGATCTCGTCGGCAAAGACGCCATTGTTGTGCGCGACGGCAAGCAAGTGACCGAATTTAAAGACGGCATTTTGCCATGGGCTTACCAGCACAATGTGGCGTTGGTGTTTGACGAATATGACGCCGGGCGGCCCGACGTGATGTTTGTGATCCAGCGCGTGCTGGAATCAGCCGGGCGTTTGACCCTGCTCGACCAGAGCCGCGTGATCACGCCTCACCCTGCATTCCGTATTTTTGCAACCGCCAACACCGTTGGTTTGGGTGACACGACCGGGCTTTACCACGGCACCCAGCAGATCAACCAGGCGCAGATGGACCGATGGTCAATTGTTACCGTGCTCAACTATCTGGCGCATGATAAAGAAGCCGCTATCGTGGCTGCCAAGGCCAAAAGCTTTGATACTGTCGATGGCCGCGTCACCGTCAGCCGGATGGTTCGCGTTGCCGAAATGACCCGCGCCGCTTTTATCAATGGCGATCTTTCAACTGTGATGAGTCCGCGCACGGTGATAACTTGGGCTGAAAACGCCGAAATTTTCAGCGATATTGGCCTCGCCTTCCGCCTGACATTTTTGAATAAATGCGATGAACTTGAGCGGCCTTTGGTGGCTGAGTTTTATCAGCGTGCGTTCGGTAAAGAACTGCCCGAAAGCGCCGTGTCGCTGGTTTTGAGCTAAGGCTGGTGGCAGGGGTAAATGGCAGTATCTGGCGATAATTCAGGGCGGAATGGCGCTCAGGCGGCTCAGCTTTCCGAGCCGCTGAAACGCGCGATCACGGGCTGCGTCCGCGCGCTGTCTGAGTCCTCTGAATTGGAGGTCGGGTTTTCCCGCGATAAGCCGGCTTTGGTGGGCAATTCCGCGCGGTTGCCGGAGTTTTCACGCAAGCCCACGATTGAAGAAATCGGCATTGTGCGCGGTATGGGCGATGCGATGGCGCTCCGCAAATCACGGCATAATTCACGTATTCATGCCAGCCTGATGCCGCAATCAGATGATGCCCGCGCGGTTTATGATGCCGCCGAGCAGGCCCGCGTTGAGGCGATTGGTGCCAATGCGATGGAAGGGGTTGGCGATAATCTGGCGGTGATGCTCGAAGATAAATATAAAAAGGCCAATCTCGGGTTGGTTCGCTCCCGCGAAGACGCGCCGATGGCCGATGCCGTTGCGATGTTGATGCGCGAGGCTTTGACTGGCCGTGCGCCGCCGCCGTCCATTAAGACGGTGGTTGATCAGTGGCGCTCGTTCATTGAGGAAAAGGCAGGCACCAGCCTTGCCGATATGCGTCCGCAGCTTGATGACCAGGAGGCGTTTGCCCGCCTTGTGCGTGATTTACTGACCGCTTTTGATATGGCTGAACCGTTGGGTGATGAGCCTGATGACGGCGATAATGACGAGAATAATGATGATGCGCCGTCCAATGATGACAGTGCATCAGAAAACGGCGACGAAGCCGAAGGCGCGGAAAAGGCCGAGGCTGAAGACAGCGAGCAATCTTCCGACGAGCAGCAGCAGGGTGAAACCGAATCGGCTGATGCCAGCGCTGATGAATTTGTGGAAGATGATCTGGACAACCAAGACGAGATGACGCCCGGCGAGGCAACACGGCCTGAGCCATCTGATTTCTCAGGCCCGCAGACCGATTATAAAATTTACACCAAAGAGTTTGATGAAATCATCGGTGCTGAAGAACTCTGTGATGAAGCTGAACTCGACCGGCTCCGCGCATTTCTTGATAAGCAGCTTGCCAATATGCAAGGCATTGTCGGGCGGCTTGCCAACCGGTTGCAACGCCGTTTGATGGCACAGCAAAACCGCTGGTGGGAGTTTGACCTTGAAGAGGGTTATATCGACTCTGCCAAGCTGCCCCGCGTGGTGATTGATGAACTTGCGGGCTCATTTGCGCCGCTCTCGTTCAAGCGCGAGCACGACACCAATTTCCGCGATACGGTTGTGACGCTTTTGATCGACAACTCCGGTTCGATGCGCGGACGGCCAATCACTGTTGCGGCAACTTGCGCTGATATTTTGGCGCGCACACTGGAGCGTTGCGGCGTAAAGGCTGAGATTTTGGGCTTTACCACCAAGGCATGGAAGGGCGGTTCGGCCCGTGAAAAATGGATCCATGCCGGAAAGCCCGCCTCGCCAGGGCGGCTCAATGATTTGCGCCATATCATTTATAAGTCAGCCGATTCGCCGTGGCGTCGTTCGCGGCGCAACTTGGGCCTGATGATGCGCGAGGGCCTGTTGAAAGAAAATATTGATGGCGAAGCCTTGGTTTGGGCGCATGGCCGCCTGCTGGCGCGGCGTGAGCAGCGCCGGATTTTGATGATGATTTCAGATGGTGCGCCGGTCGATGACAGCACCTTATCGGTTAACCCCGGCAATTATCTGGAGCGGCATTTGCGTGATGTGATTGCGCATATTGAAGATAAAAGCCCTGTGGAACTGATCGCCATCGGCATTGGGCATGATGTAACGCGTTACTATAAACGTGCGGTGACAATCGTGGATGCCGAAGAATTGGCCGGTGCGATGACCGAGCAATTGGCGGATTTGTTTTCAGATAAGCCAGCCCTGAAACGCAGCTTCAGGGCGGCGGCGCGATGAGGTTTGGCTTAGGCGTTTTGGCAGGATTGTTCCTGCTTGCGCAGCCAGTTTTAGCAGAAGAATTTACTGCCGACATTACCGTTTACCCGATTGATAATTTTCAGATTGGTTCGTCAAAGTCCGATTTCGGTAAACTCACTTACGTTGGCGGGTTCGCCATGACGTCCAGCAACCGAAATTTTGGGGCATTGTCTTCTTTCCGGATGCTGGATGGTTCTGGCACCAAGTTCGCGGCTGTGACCGATACCGGGTTTTTTATCAGTGGTGCAATTGAGCGTGATGCAACGCTAAAACCAACCGGTATGAGTGCGCTGGCATTTCAGGAATTGCCGGATGCTGGCGGCGCGATTTCCAACAGCAAATGGCAGGTCGATTCAGAATCATTGGTCGTAGATGGCGATAAAGTCGTTATAGGGTTTGAGCGCATCCACCGTTTAGCCAAGTTTCCGTTTGATGGTGTGGCACTTGGTAAAAGCACCGGCACACTCAATTTTCTCATTCCCGCCAATGAGCTTCGAGGCAATCGCGGGTTTGAAACTTTGGCGAAATCGCCTGACGAAAGCCCGCTCGGCGGAGCTCTGGTTGCGGTTTCTGAAAAGAGTATCGACAGCCAAGGCAATATTTTCGGCGCGGTTTTGAGCGGGCCGCAAAAAGGTATTTTCAAAATTGCGCGGTCTGATGAGTTTGACATTACCGATGGCGATTTTTTGCCGAACGGGAATTTGATTATTTTAGAGCGGTCTTTCGGTATGGCGCGCGGCATCCGGATGCGGCTGCGGCAAATTTCAGGTGCTGATATTAAGCCTGGTGCGATTGTCGAGGGCGAGGTGCTTTTAGAAACCAATATGGCCACCCAAATTGATAATATGGAAGGGCTGGATATTTGGCAGGCGGGTGATGGCACAACGCGGCTTAGCTTGGTTTCTGATGACAATAAGTCTATCTTGCAGCGGAACCTTTATCTGGAATTCATGCTGAAAAATTAGCGTTCCGGCCGCAAAACCCGTCACTGACGAAACCTTAGCAAAACATTTCAATTTGGCCGCATTTGCCGCTAAGCTGCTATCAACGAACTTGCGTTGGGGACAAAACGGCATGGCACTTTCCGGTATTTTTGGGGCGCGTGAGTATGATCCGCATAAATTGTCCAGTCCGCAGGTGTTTCTGGCGACAATGATCATTTTTCTGATCCTTGCCGCATTTGTGGCATTGATCTTATCACGTCAAGTAATCACGGCCTTCTCAAGCAACCCCGGCCTTAATGGTTTGATTCTTGGAGTTTTGGTAATCGGTATTTTGCTGGCGTTTGGCCAAGTGATGCGGCTGTTCAAAGAAGTGCGTTGGGTCAATTCATTCCGTACAGGCTCAGGTGATCGTGCTGAGCCGGTATTGCTGGCGCCCATGAAGTCGTTGTTGTCGCGGACGCAGGCGACTGCGCTTTCAACATCTTCAATGCGGTCGATCTTGGATTCGATAGCCACACGGCTGGACGAATCCCGTGACATTGCACGTTATCTGATTGGATTGCTGGTGTTTTTGGGTTTGCTTGGCACGTTTTGGGGATTGCTGCAAACGATTGGCTCAATTGGCAATACTATTCAAACTCTTGAGGCAGGCGGCAACAGCAAGGATATGCTCAACTCATTAAAATCAGGCCTGCAAGCGCCGCTGTCGGGCATGGGTACGGCGTTTTCGTCTTCACTGTTTGGGTTGTCGGGTTCGCTGGTGTTGGGTTTTTTGGACTTGCAAGCGGGCCGTTCGCAGAACCGGTTTTATGTGGAACTGGAAAACTGGCTGTCGACTGTGACGGATGTAGGTTCGGATGTTGCGCCGGTTGCGGCCAATGCCAATGGAGATTTGAAGGCGATTTCCGGCCAAATCGCTGCATTGCAAGAGGCGGGCAGCAACAATCCGCGTTCGGCTGCGGCAATGGCAAGTCTGGCCGAAGGCATATCTGCGTTGGTTAAAAATATGCGCGGCGAACAGCAGTTGATCCGTGATTGGGTTGAGGGGCAGGCGGCTGATAATCGCGGCACTCGGGAAGCGCTCGACCGCATTGCCGAACTGCTTGAAAAGCAAAATAGAGGCAAATAGAAATGGCGCTTGCCCGCAACCGGCGCTCGCAAGGCAGCGTTGATTATTGGCCCGGCTTTGTGGACGCGTTGTCCACATTGCTGCTGGCGATCATGTTCTTGCTGTCAGTTTTCGTAGTTTTGCAGTTTTTTCTCAGCCAAGAAATTGAAGGCAAAGACGAGGCGCTTAACCAACTCAATAGTCAGATCAGCGAGTTAACACAGCTTTTGGCGCTGGAAAAATCGACAGGACAGGATTTGGCGGATCAATTGGCCAGTATGTCTGCATCACTGCAAAGTGCTGAAAGCGAACGGACAAGGCTGCAAAGCCTTTTGAGCGAAGGCGCAGGGGCGGGGGCTGCGGCCACAAATCAAATTGGCACACTCACCGGCGCGCTAGACAGCGAGAAAGAAATCTCTGCCCGCGCGCTGAGCCAGGTGGAACTCCTTAACCAGCAAATTGCGGCGCTTCGCCAACAGATTGGTGCTTTGGAGCAAGCGCTCGAAGCCTCAGAATCGAAAGATCGCGAGAGCAATACTAAGATTGCGGATTTGGGCAAACGCCTCAATGTGGCACTCGCGCAGCGTGTGCAGGAACTCAACCGCTACCGTTCAGACTTCTTCGGACGGCTTCGCGAGATTTTGTCTGACCGTGAAAACATTCGCATTGTTGGTGACCGCTTTGTGTTTCAATCAGAGGTGCTGTTTCCGTCGGGTTCAGACGTGCTGAACCCTGCCGGTTCAACCGAAATGGCGAAATTAGCGGAAGCTTTAGTGCAACTTGAAAGCGAGATTCCGCCGGAGATCAACTGGGTGCTGCGCGTTGATGGCCACACCGACGCGGTGCCGTTATCTGGCGGCGGGCGCTACCGCGATAATTGGGAACTCTCCTCAGCACGTGCGTTGTCAGTGGTCAAATATCTGGCCTCAAAAGGTGTCTCGCCGGTGCGGCTTGTGGCGGCAGGATTTGGCGAGTTTCAACCGCTTGATGTTGCGGACACAGATGAAGCTCGCAATAAAAACCGCAGGATTGAGTTGAAGTTGACGGAACGGTGAGAGCAGGCATTCGTTGCGAAAGCTCAAATCCTCGTCATCCTCGGGCTCTTTTTTGTCCCGAGGACCCACGTTTTCTACCTTTATTTGACGCTAGAGAAGTCAAACAAGTATGGGTCCTCGGGACAAAAAAGAGCCCGAGGATGACGAAGGTTAGGTGGTTGCGGCAACAAGTGAAAAGCGAAATTTTCAACTGCCAACTGCCAACTGCCAACTGCCAACTGCCAACTGCCAACTGCCAACTGCCGACTACTCCGCCGCATAAACCCCGTGGCAATGCTTGTATTTTTTGCCAGACCCACACGGACAAGCTTCATTGCGGGCAACTTTGCCCCAAGTCGTTTCATCCTTCGGATCGCGGTTTTCGGGCGCAACCACGGGATTATCGGCCTGAATGGCCGCCATCATCGTGCCGCTTTCATCGATCCCGGTTTCGTACCGGTCAGGGTCCGGGTGGCTTTCCGTCATCTCAATCGGGGCCTGCTGCAACGGTTCCTGACGGGCAAGTTCAATACGCGCAAGGTTCTGCGTTACGTTGGTGCGCAAATTTGAAAGCAAGTTTTGGAACAATTCAAACGCTTCGGTTTTATATTCTTGAAGCGGGTCGCGCTGCGCATAGCCACGGAAACCCACCACGGAACGCAAATGATCGAGCGCCACTAAATGTTCGCGCCAAAGCGTGTCGAGCGTTTGCAATACCACTGATTTTTCAACATAGGTCATCAATTCGGGGCCAAAGCGCTCTGCTTTGGAAGTCATCATCGCGTCTGAGGCTTCTTTCAATCGGTCACGGATATTTTGTTCATCAATGCCTTCTTCGGCAGCCCATTGCTCAATTGGCAAATCGAGATTCAGGCCTTCGCGCACAGCATCACGCAAACCAACGGCATCCCACTGCTCGGCATAGGCTTTTTCAGGTATGTGCTTAGTAACCAGCGTATCAATCACTTCTGCACGCATGTCAGCGATTGTGTCACTGATTGATTCGCCATCCATCAAATCCAAGCGTTGCTCAAACACTACTTTACGCTGGTCGTTCATCACATCGTCGAATTTCAGCAAATTCTTGCGGATATCAAAGTTGCGGGCTTCAACTTTCATTTGGGCTTTTTCAAGCGCCTTATTGATCCACGGGTGAACAATAGCCTCATCTTCTTTGAGGCCCAGTTTTTGCAACATACCGTCCATGCGTTCGGAACCGAAAATGCGCATCAGATCATCGCGCAGCGACAGATAGAATTTCGAACGGCCGGGGTCACCTTGACGGCCTGAACGGCCACGCAATTGGTTGTCGATACGGCGGCTTTCATGACGTTCGGTGCCAATCACATAAAGCCCGCCTGCTTCCAACGCTTTGGCTTTGAGTTTGGCAATTTCACTACGGATATGCGCCTCGGCTTTGGTGCGCGCTTCGCCTTCTTTCATATCAGCCAGCTCTTGCTCAAAACGCATCTCAGCATTGCCACCAAGCTGAATATCTGTGCCGCGGCCCGCCATATTGGTGGCAATCGTTACGGCTCCTGGCACACCGGCTTGCGCCACAATTTGCGCCTCGCGGTCGTGCTGGCGGGCGTTCAGCACTTCATGCTTAATACCGTTTGAAGCAATGGCCGCATCAATATCGGCAATCGCTTGGCTCAAGGCTTCGCGGTATTCCTTTTCTTTGCCTTCTTTGATTGCTGCCAGTTTGGCCTTCAATCCGGCGCTGGTTTCGGTCAAATATTTCACGTCCGAAATCATGCGGGACAGAAGTTCAGATTTTTCAATCGATGTCGTGCCAACCAAAACCGGCTGGCCTTTGCGGGCAGCAGCGGCAAGTTCAATCACGATGGCACGGTATTTTTCTTCAACTGTG